>DASVBI010000116.1:0-7806 GCA_036375915.1 Terriglobales bacterium
GCATTGCCAACCTGTTGATCGCGGTGGCCACGGGGGAGCCGCGGCGCGTGGTGTGGACGGCGCACGGCATCGAAGCCATTCTCTACCTGGTGGTGTTCGGCTCGTGGGTGGGCTACACGGCTTATATCTATTTGCTCAAGCATGCGCCCACCAGCAAGGTTTCTACCTATGCCTACGTAAACCCGGTGATCGCAGTCTTCCTGGGCTGGCTGGTGCTGCACGAGAGCGTGAACCGGTACATCGTGGGCGGGACGGTGATCATTGTGGCGGCGGTGGTGCTGGTGACCACAGCCAAGGTGCGGGGGCGGGCAGCAATGGAGGAACTGCCGGCGGTGGAAGCCACGTAGGAATTGAGTAATTGAGCAATCGAGTAATAGTGCAATCTTTCAGCCTCGCGCTTCGCCCGTGGCATATCGGTAGTGCACGCGAGATCCCTTCGGCAAGCTCAGGGCAGGCACTCAGGCCTGCGACCTCTGCGTTTAGAGGTTCTATTCGTAGCGCAGCGCGACCACGGGGTCAACGCTGGCGGCGCGGCGGGCGGGCAAGCCGCCGGCCAAAAGCGCGACCAGGGCGAGCAGCAGCAGGGCGAGGGCAAACACCACCGGGTCAGTGGCGCTTACGCCATAGAGCAGCGAGGCCACCAGACGATTAGCAGCCAGGGCAGCGGCCAAGCCGACAGCCAGTCCGAAACCCGCCAGGCGCGCCACTTCGCGCAAGATGAGTCCGGCAACATTTTCACGAGTGGCGCCCAGAGCCATGCGAATGCCAATTTCGCGGGTGCGCCGGGTGACCACGTAGGCCATAACACCGTAGAGGCCGATAGCGGCCAGGAGCGCGGCCAGCAGTCCCAGACAGAGGGAGAGAAAAGTCAGCAGGCGGTCGGTGAAAACGGTGTCATCCACCTGCTGGACCAGGGACTCCATGTCATAAACCGGGAGGTTGGGATCGAGGCCCTGCACCGTTTTTCGCAGAGTTGCAGCCATGGCGGCGGGCTGGCCCGAGGTGCGCACGTAGAATGTGGCGCGGCCAAAGGTGGGATCCTGCGCGTAGGGCTCGTAGACAAAAGGGTGGACAGGGTCGCGGGGATCAGAATGCTTGCTGTCTTTGACGACGCCAACAATTTCAACATCGGGCCTGGCATTGCCGCGACCGGTACGGATGCGGACGCCGAGAGGATTGCGCCCCTGGAGAAAGCGGCGCGCGAAGGTGGCATTAACAATGGCCACCCGGGCAGTGGCGGCGTTGTCAGAATTGCGGAATTCCCGGCCGGCCAGCAGCGGGGTGCCCAGGGTAGCAAAGTATTCTGGTCCCACATCGTTGCGCCAGACGTGCATGTCTTCGTTCTCGCGGGCGGTGTAGCCGGCAATGGTTACGTCTGACCCCCAGTCGTCATTGGCGAGAATGGGAATGGAGGCGGCGCTTACCGAGCTGACTCCCGGCGATGCCGCAATGGACTGGCGCAGGTGGTCAACGAAGGCGATGGTGCGCGGCGGCGAATAACGGTTCAGCTCCGGGGCGATAGTAAATTCCATGATGTGATCGGGGCGCAGGCCGAGATTGGTGTTTTTCAAATTGAGCAGGCTGCGGGTGAAGAGGCCGGCGGCGGTGAGCAAGACCAAGGTGAGCGCCACTTGACCAATGATCAGCGCCTTGCGCAGGCGCACGCTGGAAAGGCGGTGCGAGACGCTGCTGCCCAGGTCCTTGAGTGAGGTCTGCAGATCCGCGCGCACCGCCCGCAGCGCGGGAAGCAGCCCAAAAAGCAAGGCGGTCAGCAGGGAGAGAGCGATGGCGAAAGCCAGGATGCGCCCGTCGAGCTGCTTTTCCAGTCCTAAAACGCCCACCCCCTCGTGCATGGCTTCGATTAGAAGGCCCAGAGTCCAGTCGGCAAAGAGCACGCCCGCGGCGCCCCCCAGCAGGGCGAGGAAAACATTTTCGGTGAACAGCTGGCGAACCAGACGCGAGCGCGCCGCGCCCACAGCCAGGCGGACGGCAATTTCGCGCTGGCGGGCCTCGCCGCGAGCCACCAGCAGGCTGGCGAGATTGGCGCAGGTGATGAGCAGCACCAGGCCGACCATCAGGGCTAAGAGGATGAGGGGCTGGCGGGCGTCGGCCTGAAGGATGGGCCGTCCGTGGGCGCCGGTACCCAGCAGCAGGGGCCGGCTGAGGAAGTGGCGCTGGGAGTCGGCAGAAAGGTTCATGAGCGGCAGCTCTGAGAGCAGCACGGAGTGATAAACGGGTTGCAGCGCGACCTGGGCGCGGGCGGGGGTGAGGCCGGGCTGGAGGCGGCCGATGATGGCGAGCCAGTGATCGTTGGGACTCTCCAGACCGTTCCAGTTGGGGGTCATCTGCGGCTTCATGGTGAGGGGAACGAAGACGTCAGGGACCTGGCCAATCTGCACGCCGGTGAAGCCGGCGCGGGCCACGCCGACCACGGTCAGGAGGGTGCCATTGACGGTCAACTGCTGGTTGAGGATGGAGGGGTTGCGGCCGAACCGCCGCGCCCAGTAGCCGTAGCTGAGCACGGCGACGGGATTGGCCCCGGGAACGGTCTCGTCCTGGAGGGAGAAGACTCGGCCCAGGGCGGGAGGAACCCCCAGGAGCTCGAAGTAATTGCCGGAAACCAGTTCGCCGCGGGCGCGTTCCGTGCTGCCCTGGCCGGCGATGTTCAGGGGCACGGCATAGCTGGCCAGCAGGCCGGAGAGAGCTGGGTTATGCTCGCGCAGAGCCCGGTAGAGAGGATAGGAGAAGGAGGCAGCATCATCGCCGTCGCTGGAGGTGTGGCCGGGCTTATCGCCGGGAGAGCGCAGAACCACCAATTGCTCCGGCTTGCGCACCGGCAATTGCCGCAAAAGAACCTGGTCGGTGAGGGAGAAGATGGCGGTGTTGGCGCCGATACCGAGGGCGAGCATGATGACGGCCACCGCGGTGAAGGTGGGCGACTTCAGCAACATGCGAATCCCGTAACGCAGGTCCTGCAGCAAGGTGTCCATGGCGCCTCTCGGTCGCTGGGATGACGCGGATTGCCACACTGAATCAGCCTACTTCTTAGCAAATCTGCTGCCGGAGCTAGGAGGGTAAATGGCTGGTTACAAAGGGGCAATCCGGGCAAGGAGCTGGGTTTTCTGATCAGGGTGTGCGTTTGTGGGACGGTACAGTCCGGAAGCGAACAGTGAGGCGGGGCGATATATCATGGGTCCAATGTCCAAAAGAGATCGCAAATTCGGGCATCCGCTGGAGGACGCCATTCTCGCCGTGAAGCAGCGCAAGCCAGTGCCACATGAGTTTGTGCTCGAGGCCCTGGCGCCACTGTTGCCGCGAACCAATCCGATGTTCGGCTGCCTGGCGGTGTATATCGGAGAGAAGATTGTGCTGGTTCTGCGCGACAAGCGCGATAAGACGAAGGACAACGGGGTGTGGCTGGCCACCACCGAGGAGCACCACGAGAGCCTGCGGCGCGAATTTCCCCACATGCGCTCTATCGGGGTGCTGGGGAAGAAGGTGACGGGGTGGCAGGTGCTTCCCGCGGATGCACCGGATTTTGAGGAGACGGCGCTGCGCGCCTGCGAACTCATCCTGGCCCGGGACCCTCGACTCGGCAAAGTGCCGGGAGCGCGGCGGGCGCCCAGGGGGAAACACACTGCGGCCAGCAAGAATCGGGAGCGGCCATCGCGTTGACGCAGTTTCCGCAGGCAAGTAGCCTACAGGCGGAGCGCAGCAGTGATCGGCGAATTAATCAGCCACTACCGTATCGTTTCGCAAATCGGGCAGGGAGGAATGGGTGTTGTTTACCGCGCCCACGACGAGGTTCTGCAACGAGACGTTGCTTTGAAGGTAGTAGGCCAGGGCGAGGTGCGGGAAAAGCTCTCGCGCGAGCACTTGCTGCATGAGGGCCGCGCCGCGTCCGCTCTCAGCCATCCCAACATCTGCACCATCCACGAGGTGGGAGAGTTCAAGGATGAACTCTACATGGTGATGGAGCTGGTGGAAGGCAAATCCTTGAGGGAGTTGATTGGGCGCGAGGGATTGGCAGTTGAGACGGTGGTGCGCTATGGGGTGCAGATTGCGGGCGCGCTGGCCCACGCACACGGCCGCAATATTGTTCATCATGACCTGAAGAGCGCCAACATCCTGGTAACGCCACAGGGCCTGGTCAAGGTGCTCGATTTCGGGCTGGCCAGGCGGCTGCCCAGGCTGGCGGACGAGGAGGCCACGCAAAGCGTGGGTCCCGTCGAAAACGCCGGCATGGCCATGGGCACGCTGTTCTACATGGCGCCGGAAATCCTGCGGGGGCAAACTGGGGATTACCGCAGCGACCTGTGGGCGCTGGGAACGGTGATGTATGAAGCGGCCTCGGGACAGCTGCCCTTTCGTGGAACCACCGGCGTGGCAGTGGGCTCCGCCATTCTGCACGAGCCGGCCTCGCCGCTGCCGGAGCGCATACCGCCGGGCCTGCGGGCGATCATCCAGCGCTGCCTGGCCAAGGAACCGGGACAGCGTTATCAGCAGGCGGCGGAAGTGCAGGCGGCGCTGGAAGCGGTGCAGTCCTCCTCAGCGGTTCCCCCGGCACCCGAGCAACGGGGGCCTCTGACCACGGTGCATCGCGGTATTCGCCACCTGCGGGTGAAAAATGGCGATGTGCTGCTGATGGTTGGCACCATCAAGGGACTGTTCCTGCTGCGGTCGAACCGGGACCGCCGGCGCTGGGAGGTGGCCGGCCCCTATTTTCACGGGCAGTCCATCTACGCTCTGGCTTACGACGGACGGCAAGGGCGGCACCGGTTGTGGGCGGCGACGCACACCTTCTGGGGTACTTTTCTGCGGTCGAGCGATGATTTCGGCAAGGTGTGGACGAATCCCGCGGAAGCCAACCTGAAGTTCCCGGCCGAAACGGGGGCAGTGCTGAACAACATCTGGCAGATTTGTCTGGGACGCCCAGAGCAACTGGATGTGATGTACTGCGGAGTGGAACCGGCGGCGCTGTTTGAATCGCACGACGCGGGAGAAACATGGTCGCTGGTGCGGGGGTTGTTTGATCATCCCCACCGGCCGCGCTGGGTGCCGGGCAACGGCGGTCTCACGCTGCACACCATCGGCCTCGATCCATCGAACAAGGAGCGCATGTACGTGGGCATTTCGGCGGGCGGCGTGTACCGGACCGATGATGGCGGACAAAGCTGGCGGGCGCTGAACCGGGGCATACGGGTCGTCTACCAGCCGGAGAAATACCCCGAGTTCGGCCAGTGCGTGCACAAATTTGTGATGCACCCGGAGCGGCCTGAGCGCCTATTACTGCAGAATCACTGGGGCCTGTACCGTTCCGAGGATGGTGCTGAAAGCTGGCAAGACATGGCTAACGGCGTGCCATCGGACTTTGGGTTCGCCATGGTGACGCATCCGCACAATCCGGACTGCGTGTATATCCTCCCGGTGGAGTCGGATGAATTTCGGTGTGCTCCGGAGGGGCGGTTGCGGGTGTACCGAACGCGGAACGCCGGAGCGTCCTGGGAACCGCTGATGCGCGGGCTGCCTCAAAAAGGAGCGTATGAAACGGTGCTGCGTGACGCCATGACCAGTGATTCGCTGGATCCGCACGGCCTTTACTTTGGGACGCGCAGCGGCCAGATCTACGGTTCCGCCGACGAAGGAAAAACGTGGAAGAAAATTCTGGAGGGGCTGCCTGCGGTGGTGTGCGTAAAGAGCGCGGTAATCGGGGAGGCGCGGGGCAGCCGGAGCGGGAAGCGGGCGCTGGCGGCCCCGGTTGGTTTGAAATCCAAAACGGCGAGCGGCAGGGGCAACAGAAGGCAGGCTGGGCGGCGGTGATCACGTTTCACATCCCGGGCCCGTTACGGTCCTTCAGCGGCGGGCGCAGCGAGGTGGCGCTCCAGGACACGGCAACGGTGTTGGCCGCATTGCAAGCCCTGTGGACCGCGTGTCCGGGCATGCAGGACCGGGTGGTGACCGAGCAAGGGCAGGTGCGGGAGCACATCAATATTTTTTTGGGCAGGGAAAACATTCGCTATACCGGAGGGCTGGCCACGCGGGTGCCTCCGGGGGCCGAGATCTCAATCGTGCCCGCCATCAGCGGAGGCAGCATCCAGCCGTTCGCCAGCCTAGGGGGGAAGAAATACCTGAGCCTGGCCAGCTTTCGCAAGAACGGGCAGGCGGTGCGCACGCCGCTGTGGTTTGCCGGGCAGGAGGGCAGGCTCTACGTGATGACGCGCGATGATTCGTGGAAGTACAAGCGCATCCGCAATAACCCGCGCGTGCTGGTGGCCCCGTGCACGGCGCGCGGGCGCATCACCGGGCCGGACGCGGAAGGGCGGGCCAGGATTCTTGCGCCCGAGGAGTTTCCCACCGCCCGGCGGGCGCTGGAGCGGAAGTATTGGCTGATGCGGCTGCCGTTCTGGAGCAAGCACAATATCTTTATGGAAATCACGGGCGGGTAGATATGGCGGGTCCGCCATGTCATACCAGGTGAAGGGATTTAGGCCAAACCAGCCAGCTCAATCCAAGCCAGCTCCAATCCAAGACGAACTAATCCCCAGCGACTGCTAGCGACAGAATCATCTGGCACCTGGTTCATGCGGTTGTGCCGGTTGGCTTTCGCCGGCGAGGGCGCCCGCGCCATAAATTACAGGCAGAGAGTTTTCTAACAAACCATGGCGAAAGGGGGGTAAAATACGCGCCGATTCCAGCAGGGCCCACCGCGATGCTCCAAGCGGGGAAGGAGAAGGCAGAATGAAGAGACTGATAAGAAAGCGCAGTGTCTTTTCGGTGCTGGTGTTGACGGCCGCGTTGTTGGCAACGCCCGTTGTGAGTGCGGCAGGTGGCCGCCAGGGCGAAGACACGGGTAAATCGGCCTCCAAGGAAATGAGCAAGAAGCACAAACAGGACCGCTGGGAAGGCTTTATCACCAGAAGCAGCAAGGACAAGAACATGCTCACTGTCCGGCAGGTAAGCTCCGGGGTAGAGAAGGACATTGTGTATGACAATTCCACGGAGTGGACGAGCCAGGAACACGGCAGCAAGAAGGTCAATATGATTGATGCCGCACAGGTGAAGGATCATGATCGCGTCATTTGCCTGGGCAGCTATGACAAGAAGGGGGTGCTCCACGCCACGCTGATCTCCAAGCGTCTGACGCACGGAGAAGATTAGAGGCGGGGGCGCTGGAGGGCCGGAAGCGGGGGCCGGCCAGTGTGAGTTGTTGCTATCCCCACTGCATCTTCAGGGAAGCGATGCGGGCCGGTTCGAATTCGGACCGGCCCAAAATTTATTAAAGCCCTACTCCGCGGCCACCAACTCTCCCACCCAGGCGGGCTCGGTGGCGCTTTCCTGGGCGTCCACCACAGCGATGGTGGTGGTGTTGACCACGTCGTCCACGTCGGCGCCGCGGGGCAGCAGGTGCACCGGTTTCTTCATGCCCATGAGCATGGGACCCAGCGTTTCCGCCCCGCCGATGCGGGCCAGCAGTTTGTAGGCGATGTTGGCGGAATCGAGGTCGGGGAAGATGAGCACATTTGCTCCGCCGTGCAGGGTAGAGAAGGGATAATCCCGCTCCAGCAGTTCGGGAGTAACCGCCACATCAGCCATCATTTCACCGTCCACGATCAGGTAGGGATCAGCCTGCTTCACCAGTTGGGTGGCGCGGCGCATCTTTTCCACCTGGGGATGCCTGGTGCTGCCAAAGTTGGAGAAGGAAAGCATGGCGACCCGGGGTTCGACGTCGAAACGACGAGCGGCGTGGGCAGTGCAGAGGGCGATTTCCGCCAGATCCTCAGCCGTAGGCTCAATATTTACGCTGCA
>DASVBI010000269.1:0-7076 GCA_036375915.1 Terriglobales bacterium
GAAGTTTTGTGTGGCCAGGGGGAGGGTGCGGATAGTGTTGGACTCGATGGCTTCACCGGTGGTGGCGGTGGTGGTCTCCACCGTCTGGACTTCGGCCTGGACCTCGACCTCCTGCTTGACGGTCTGGGGCACCAGCCTGGCGGTCATGCGCGTGGTCTCGGTGACGCGCACATCCACGCTGTTCACCGTGCCCTGGGCAAAGCCGGGGGCGCTCACGGTGACGTCGTAGGCGGCCACCGGCAGCAGCAGCGCGGTAAAGGAGCCGCTGGCATCGGTTTTGAGCGTGCGCGCCACCTGGCCGGTGGCGTGGTTCACGATCTTCACGGTGGCCCCGGCCACCACCGCGCCGCTGGGATCCACCACCTGGCCGGTCATCGCGCCGGTAGCGCCGCCTTGCGCCCATATTAAGGCTGCGAGCGAAGCCGTCAGCCATACCAAACCCAGAATTCTCAGAACCGTCCGCATGATGCACCTCTTCCCTGAATACCGCTCCACCGGGAGCCTTGTTTGTAGCGCGGCTTCCGTGATAACGGCTGTGGCCGCGGCCAGCTCCGCCGCGAAAAACGATTCAAAAGGATGTGAAGGTCCCGGGGAAAGGATATGGTCCCTGGGAGTGGCCAGAAGTCTACCGCAAATCCGCAAGGTTCGGAAGAGTGTGGGAAGAAAATCGTAGGAGTAGTTGGTAGTTGGTGGCTCGTAACCTTGCCGCAGTTGTTGTGTTTTTCAACGGCCACAAGCGGCGACCACCAGCTACTAACTACCGGCTACCAACTCCTAGCTGGTACCCTTATACGTGCCACCGTCTACCAGCAGGGTCTGCCCGGTGATGTAGGAGGCGCGCTCGGAGGCCAGCCAGACCACCGCATTGGCGAATTCCTCCGGCTGGCCGACGCGCTTCAGCGCAGTGTCCGCTGCCCAGCTGTCAAACATCTCCTGCTCAGTTTTGCCGGTGGCCTTGGAGCGGGCCGCCGCCAGCTCCTTGAGGCGGTCGGTGGCGGTGTAGCCCGGCCCCACGTTGTTGACCAGGATGCCGTCCTTGCCAAACTCATTGGCCAAGCTCTTCACCAGCCCGACAACCGCCGAGCGCACCGCGTTGGAGAGCACCAGGTCAGGCACCGGCTGCTTCACGGCCACCGAGGTGATGGTGATAATTCGGCCCCAGTGGTTGCGCTGCATGTGAGGGATGACCTGGTGAGCGAAATAAACTACGCTGAGAAAATTCAGCTCCGCGGCACGCTTCCATTCTTCAATGGTGGTGGCCATGAAGCCCTTGGCCGGCGGGCCGCCGGCATTGGTCACGCAGATATCAATGCGGCCAAAGCGTTTGGCCACGTTCTCTACGAAGCGCTGCACGGCAGCGGTATCGGTCACGTCGAACGCCTCGTAGTACACATCACCGCCATGGTTGCGGATCTCCTCGGCCGCGGTCTCGACGGCTTTGAGATTGCGCGAGCACATGGCGACTTTGCAGCCCTCCGCCGCAAAGGCGCGCGCCGTTGCCTGACCCAGGCCGTGACTGGAGGCGGCCACGATAGCCACACGATCTTTCAGTCCCAGATCCATAGGGAAGAATTATACAGAGGCGCGCAATTGGCGCTGGGCTCTTGAATTGACGATTCGTGATTGAAGATTGACGAATGAACACCGCTTAGGCGCACGGCTCGCGGCAGGGGGGTGCGACGGAATCATGCTGAGGGCCTTCAGGCCCGAAGCATCCCGCGCGCACTGCCGCAACATTCCCCGGGGCGTAATCGCCGACTCCTGACTCCTGACTCCTGCAGGAATAGAATTTAATCTTGCCTGCGGCAACCTGGCGCATCGAATCGGCAACTTGGAGGTAGCATGGACCGGCGCGAATTCGTCAAGCTGGGCCTGAGCACTGCCCTGGCTTCCGGGGTGTCACACTCCATGTTCGCGGAGGAAACTGGCGAGATGCAATACCGCACCTTGGGCCGAACCGGTGAGAAAGTCTCGATTGTGGGGCTGGGCGGTTACCACATCGGCATGCAGGAGGACGTTAACGAGAGCGTGCGCATCATCCGCACCGCCCTCGACCAGGGCATGAACTTCCTCGACAACTGCTGGGATTACAACGACGGACAAAGTGAAATCCGCATGGGCAAGGCGCTGCAGAACGGCTACCGCCGGAAGGCCTTTCTCATGACCAAGATTGACGGCCGCGACAAGAACACCGCCGCGCAGCAGATTGAGCAGTCGCTGAAGCGGCTGCAGACTGACCACATTGACCTTCTGCAGTTCCACGAGGTAATCCGCCTTTCTGATCCGGAAAGGATTTTTGCGCCCAAGGGCGGCATGGAAGCCGCGCTGGAAGCCAGAAAGGCCGGCAAAATCCGCTACATCGGCTTCACCGGACACAAGAATCCGGAAGTACACCTGAAAATGCTGCACACCGCCTTGGCCCACGATTTCACCTTCGATGCGGTACAGATGCCGCTCAACGTGATGGACGCGCACTTTGAGAGTTTCGAAAAGAAGGTCCTGCCGGTGCTGGTGGAACACAAGATCGGAGTGCTGGGCATGAAGTCTATGGGCGACAGCAACATTCTGGCCAGCAAGACCGTCACCCCGGTGGAATGCCTGCACTACGCCATGAACCTGCCCACCAGCGTGGTGATCACCGGTTGTGATTCCATGCAGATCTTGCACCAGGCGCTCAACGCGGCCCGCAGTTTCCGCCCCATGAACCGGCAGGAGGTAGCCGCCATTCTGGCCAAGACCGCACAAGCCGCCCGCGATGGCCGGTACGAGCCTTATAAGACTACCCACGATTTCGACGGCACCTACCAGAATCCGCAATGGCTGGGGCCAAGCCAGAGCGGAGCCACCTACCCCCAGGCCTGAGCGGAGCACGCAGCCCGCGCTGAGTGGTTGTCGGCGAGAGTCGTGCGCCTGCTCACGTCGGCTGGTAAACTCGGCTGATTGCCACGTTTTTTCAGCGGCGTTCATCTTAATTGAGGGTGGAGGGTTGCGCTATCGGCAGCATGGACTCAAAGCAAGCCAAGCGGCTCCGTCTGGTCAACTCGGCCATTGGATTCGTACTTTGCGGCTTTTCCGCTTCTCTGCTGGCCATTTTGTTCTGGCACAGCCGTTTTCAAATCCTGGCGCCCATTCTTTTTACCTTCGTGGTAGTAGTTATCGCCATTCGCTTCGGCAGAGTGGTGGGCATTCTGGGCACCCTGTTTGGAGCGGCGTTGTTCGCTATCTGGCTGTACCCGCCACTGGGCGCCCTGCGCGTCAGCAGCCAGGAAGCACGCGGCAGCCTCAATGCCCTGCTGCTCGGAGGCCTGGTGCTGTCTTACCTGCTCGGCGAGGCATAGGGCTGGAACCCCGCCCCAAGGCGCCTCAGCAGCTTAGACCCGGAATGGCATAGCCGCAGTCGCACGTCTTCCCTACCCATGTGCGAGCCGCACATCTACAATTGACCAACCGCGATGAATATTCTGGCTCTCATAGCCGGCAGCGCCCTGGTAGCCGCCATCCTGCTGGACGCTTTTGAAACCATCGTGCTGCCCCGGCGTGTGACCCGTTCCTTCCGCTTCACCGCACTCTTCTACCGCACAACCTGGCGGCCCTGGGCGGCGATGGCCCGGTTCATCTCCGTGCCTCGGCGGCGGGAATCCTATCTCAGCTACTTCGGGCCGCTCTCCCTGATCGTGTTGCTCGGCTTATGGGCATTTGCCTTGATCGTGGGATTTGCCCTGCTGCAGCACGGCTTGAGGACCCAGGTACGAGCCGCAATCGGTCAGACTAACTTCGGCGCCCTGCTCTACTTCAGCGGCAGCACCTTCTTCACTCTCGGCTATGGCGACGTGGTGCCGCTCTCCAGAGCGGCACGGGCGGTGGCGGTGCTGGAATCGGGCGTGGGTTTCGCCTTTCTGGCCATGGTGATCGGCTACCTGCCGGTTATCTACAATGGGTTTTCCCGGCGCGAAGTGGAAATTTCGCTGCTGGATGCGCGCGCCGGTTCGCCGCCCACCGTCCAGGAATTCCTCTCACGCATGGCGGGGGCGCACAACCAGCCCTTACTGGACCGCTTTCTGCACGAGTGGGAACACTGGGCGGCGGAGGTGCTGGAGAGCCATATTTCTTATCCCGTGCTGGCGCTGTTCCGCTCCCAGCACTTCAACCAGTCCTGGCTGGGGGCGCTGACCACTATCCTGGATGTAAGCGCGCTCACCATCGTGGGAATTGACGATGTCCCCAGCAATCAGGCGCGACTGACCTTCGCTATGGCCCGCCACGCGGCGGTAGACCTGGCGCAGGTAGTGGGAGCGCGTTATCGCACCGACGCGCCGGACCGGCTGCCGCCCGAGAATTTGGCCAACCTGCGCCAGGCGCTGGCGGCCAGCGGCTTGCGCTTGCGCTCCGGGGAGGAGGCCGACAACAAACTGGTTGCCTTGCGCCGCATGTACGAACCCTACGTGCAGGCCATGGCAGCGACCCTGCTCCTTAACCTTCCAGCCTGGACGAGCACGACAAAAGTCAAAGATAACTGGCGCAGCAGTCCCTGGGACAAACTGATCTCAGAAAAGGATGGCGCCAAGCCGGTGGCTGTGATGGAAGAACACTTTTAATCGGGGCACCTGACTCCTGACCCCTGACTCCTGCCTTTAAACCATTTGCGTTTGCCACAAATCATGCAGGTGGATGATGCCCTGCAACTCGCCGCGGGCATTCACCACAGGCAGGGACGTAATCTTCTTCTCCTCCATGATGGCTAGGGCGGTGGCGGCGAACTGCCCGGGGGCGATGACTTTGGGGTTGCTGGTCATGCAGTCGGCCGCGCTGAGGTCGAGCACTTCCTTGCCACGGCGCTCCAGCAGGCGGCGCAAGTCACCATCACTGATCACCCCCAGCAGGCGCTCGCCGTCCACCACCGTGGTGACCCCCAGCTTCTTGCGCGACATCTCGTAGATCACGTCCGGCATTTTGGTGGCGGGCGCGACCCGGGGAATAGCGCCGCCGGTGTGCATAAGGTTCTCCACCCGCGCCAGGCGCTTGCCCAGCTTGCCTCCGGGATGGAGATTGGCGAAGTCCTCCTCCTTAAAGCCGCGGCGTTCGGCCACAGCCATGGCCAGGGCGTCGCCCAACGCCAGCATGGTGGTGGTTGAGGCGGTGGGCGCCAAGCCGAGAGAACAGGCTTCTTTGTCCACCGAGCAATCCAGAGCCACATCGGCGGCCGAGGCCAGGGTGGAGAGTCTGGCTGATGGAGGCGCCGCTGAGGTGCCTTGAACGCGCCGGTGTTGCGAGTTCCGGGGGGTGGGGACCACCTCCCGCGAATTGCTATAGATACGGTCGCAGGTGACGGCGATGAGGGGAATCTGCAGGCGCTTCATGGTGGCCAGAAGTTGCAGAATCTCTTCCGTCTCGCCGCTGGCGGAAAGGGCGAGTACGATATCGCCGCGCACCAGCATACCCAAATCCCCGTGCAACGCCTCCGCGGGATGGAGGAACAGCGCGGGGGTGCCGGTGGAACTGAGCGTGGCGGCCACCTTGCGCGCCACCAGCCCGCTTTTGCCCAGTCCGGTCACCACCACGCGCCCGGCGCAGGCGTAGAGCAAATCAACCGCGCTATGAAAGGCTTGGGCCATGGGACCGGCCAGGCGCCCGGCTAAAGCCAGCAAGGCCTCAGCCTCAATCCGCACCACGTTCTCGCCGATAGATTTAGCCCTGGCGGTGGATTTCATCGGAAGGAAGATGGTAGCAAACCCGGTCGAAATCAGTCATTCAGGCATTTGGACTCAGCTCTGGCGGGGTCAGCTTCCTTTGCAGCTTATTAATTTACAGTGGCTTAGCGGCCAATGACCAGGCAGGCCAGCCTGGAGTTACAGGCCGGAGGACAACCGAGCCTGACCCGGGGACCGCCACAGTAGGCTCAAATCCGATGTTTGCAAACCGGACCGCCTGAGGGCATACTGTCGCGCGACCACGCCATGAGCGTCCCCGAAATGACCGGTGCTGCCTCCTCGTTGGCTGCTCCCCCGGCCCGCCCTCCGGAAACATTTTTCAAAGCCCAGGAGCGCAACCGGCACGCCACCTGGCGGATGTCCGCACTGTGTGTGTTCGCCGCTTTCCTGATGGGCATTCCATTGACGCTGGTGCTCTCGCCGTTTTTCTATGCGGTCACGATGGCGGCGGCGGAGGTGATCAACCACTTCTCGCCGCTGCCGCCGGAGTTCTGGAAAACCAGCAGCGACCTGGCGCGTCTGGCCTTCCGTGTGGCTGATGCCGTCATCAATCAACGCGGCGTGGTGAACCCTCAGGAACTCGCTCTGGCAGCGGCGCTGATATTCCTGCCCGGAATCGTGGTGGCATTGATGCTGTGGGCGGGCATGCTGCTGCTTTTCCGGCATGGGGGAGTAGGCGGCACGCTGGCCAGCCTCAACGCCCGCGAACCCAACCCGCAGGACCTGAAGGAACTGAAACTGGCGGACACGGTGCAGGAGATGGCGATTGCCGCCGGCCTGCCCGCTCCCAAGGTGATGCTGATAGATTCGCCAGGCGCGAATGCCGCTGCCATCGGCACTTGTGCTGCGGACGCACACATTGTCCTCTGCCGGCGGCTGCTCGATGACCTCAATCGCGAACAACTGCAGGCCCTGGTGGGACACGTGGTTGCCTCGGTGGGCAACGGCGACCTGCGCATCGCCTTCACCGTGACCAGCGTCTTCGAGACCTGCGGCCTCATCGTAACCCTCATCAACGCGCCCTTCGGCGGCCGGTCGCGCTCCACGCTGTGGCGCATTATTCGTTACAGTTTCCGGCGCGGAACCGGCGCGGCCAAGGCCGCTGACGCGGAGCAGGTGGCGGAGTTGCTGGCGGACACGCTGAGCATGAACTCCAGCGATATTGACCGCTTCTTCAACAGCAGCAATCCGGGATTGATTCGCAAGACCATGCGCCTGATGTTCTTCCCGTTCCTGTTCACCAACATAGCGGTGGAGCTCACGCTGTGGTTTTTTCTGAACCTGCTGCTGGGCCCGTGTATGGCGCTGTTGTGGCGGACCCGCCGCTACCTGGCCGATGCCGGCGCGGTGGAACTTACCCGCAACCCG
>DASVBI010000629.1:0-6354 GCA_036375915.1 Terriglobales bacterium
CAGGGGTCATCAACTCATTGCGCGGGTCTGGCGTCGGGCTCTGGTTGCGGCACGTCTTCTCCAGAGTGACGACGCGATCCCAGAGCGTCTGTACCTCAAGCTCAGCCGGCGCGGCGGCATCCGCACGGCTCCAGGTCTCGACCTCGGCATGCAGAGCATCGTGCAGGGCGTGGTAGAACTCATCGGTGTAGGCGCCGCGAAACATCATGGCCAGGTCATCGCTGTCCGACCAGTTGGTCTTGACCCCCAATTGGGCAACCACGCGCTGGTGAAACTTTGTCCCCGGCAAGGGGTAGGAGACTGACACCCCTATGTCATCCGGACGGGTGCGTCGAACCAGTTCAATGGTTTTCTGAATGTCGTGCCAAGTTTCGCCCGGATAACCGAACTGAAGGAAATAGCAGGCGCGAATTCCATGCCGCCGCAGGTTTTCGCGAGCGGCAGCAATTTGTTCCACGCGTGTGTCCTTGTCCATAGCGTCCAGTATTTTCTGCGAGCCGGATTCTGCCCCCATCCAGACTTCGGCGCAGCCGGCCCGGCGCAAGGCGGCAACCGTGGGCCGGGTCATCAGATCAACACGCGACTGCATCTTGAAGGGCACGGCCGCATCCAGGCGCTCCACGGCGGTTGCCAGTTCGCCTGCCCAGCTCTGCCGGAGAGCAAAGATGTCGTCGGCGAACCACAGATGCTCGGCGCCGCATTGCTCCTTCAGCACACTCATCTCCCGCGCCACGCTTTGGGCGGAGCGAGCATGAAAGGCGCTACCGTAGATCGGCTTGGCGCACCAGTTGCACCGATAGGGGCAGCCGCGGCTGGAGACCAGGTTGAGAGAAAAGAATCCGTGCGCGTCCTTCCACGCCTTGCGATAGGGTTCCAGGTCAACCAGGTCACGCGCCGGAAACGGCAGGGTGTCGAGGTCGCGAATCAAGGGCCGCACAGCGGTGCGCACCAGGTTGCCATCAGGCGCGCGCAGGAAAGCAATCCCCGGAATGCGGTCCCAGTCCGGCCAGTAGGGGCCTAGGCGGGCTTGCGCGACCTCCAGCAGCGTGTTTTCGGCTTCGCCCAGCAGCACGCACTCACAGCCGCGCTGCAGATATTCCAGCGCATTGTCGGAGGCGTCCGAGCCGTTCACGACAATCGGGATTCCCGCCGCGCTGGCGGTACGAATCATGCCGAACGCCACCTCGCGCATGCGGCTCAGGCACATCTTGGAAAGAAAATTGAAACTGTCTTCGTAGATGGCTACCAGCTGCGGGCGGTAACGATCCAGGGCGGCAGCGAAGCCTTCTTCAGGGTCGTTCAGCATGGTGTCGAATACCGCGACCGACAAGCCATGCTGCCGCAGCAAGCCGGCGGCATAGAGCGTCCCCAGAGGCGGGTAGGGCTGCATCTTGCGCACCTGCTTCCGGTCGAAGAACAGGTGGTAAGAATGAGTTAGCAAGACGTCAACCAAGCATTGCCTCCTGCATCAGCAGACCTCGTCCATGCTGTGACCCAATGGCTGCCCTGTAAGGAGGGAGCGGCGCGTCACCAGCTTTTCCGCGCCGCGCGCCAGCCACAGTTCCCAGGGAAACGCCAGGTGGTTGGTGCGCACCCGCCAGCGAACGGGCGCAGTCAGCATGCGCCGTAACCCGGTCCGCAGCCAGGGTGAATTCTTCGTGGCCTTGCGAATCTGGTTGTGCAGCAGAAAGAACTCCAGCATGCTGCGCAGCCGGCGCAGTTCCTCGCCTTGCAGCCAAGGCAACACGTTTTGCCCCAGCGGCAGCTCCACCCACTCCTCCAGCGACTGCGGTTCGCGCACGCCCAGTGCCCGCAGTTGCGGCCAGATGTCTATGCCGGGATAAGGGGTAAAAATATTGGGCGAGAAGCTGACATTCCAGAATTGCCTCGCGATGTCGCCCATGATGCGGAAGGTCTCAATACGGTCGGCTTCGGTTTCGCCGGGATAACCGAAAATGAGATTGAAGGTGAGGTGGATGCCGGCTCTCTCCGCCTTGCGCGCCGTCTCATACATCTGGTCAATGCGCTGGTGCTTTTTGTTCATGAGCGCCAGCACCTGCAGCGAGGCCGATTCGGTGCCGAAGCCCATGTGGGTAACGCCGCTGGCTGCCAGCACCTGCACTTCGTCGTCGTTCATGCGGCAAAGAAAGTCGGTGGAGGCCTGGAAGGTCCAGCGAAAATGCACGCCGGAGTCGAAGATGCCGCGAGCAATAGCTAGGGCACGGTGCACATCCACGGGAAAATTGGAATCGAGGAGCGCGATTTCCTCGGCGCGGTAGCGTTGTGCCAGTTCTACCATTTCGGCCACCGTGCGCGCGGCGGTCAGCGCGTTGAATCGGCGGCTGTAAAACACCTGGTCGGTGCAGTAGTGGCAGGCATACGGGCAGCCAACGCTGGTGGCATAAGCCAGCTTGCGGACGCCGCAGATGCGGGCGTAAGCGTCGTGGTCGGCCAGGTGATAAGCCGGCAGCGGCAGCTGGTTGATGTTGACCACCGGCCGCTCGGCTTCGCTGATCACTCTCCCACCAGTCTTATGGGTTGTGCCGCGCACCCCCTCCAGCCCCTGGCCACGCGCCAGCCGCTCTACGACTTCCACGAAGGTCAGCTCTCCCTGCCCGCGAACCACCGCATCTACAAAATCGGGCTGCAAGGTTTGTTCGGGCAGAAGCGTGGGATGCCATCCCCCGAAAATCACCGGCAGATGCGGATGCTGCTGCTTGGTTTGGCGAGCCACCTTGATGGCGCCACGGATCATGGGCCCGGTCAATACTGAAACTCCCAGGCAGACCGTTTCCGGGTCGGCCACCTCCCGGGCAATCTTCTTTTCGTAATCGGCGGTAATCGCAGCATCAATGACGGCTACGCGATAGCCTGCTTCCAGCAGCGGCGAGGCCAGCGCCAGCAGGCACATGGGCGCGCTCAGTGGCGGGCCATCGTACCGGGGATAGAAGAGTACGACCTTGTTCTTCACTGCCATCCTTCTCTCAGCAACTGGCCGGAGCGGTCTCGAGACGCTTGGCATCCACACTTGGCTTTACCGCCAGCTTCCAGCGTTTCAAGCGGCGATGAACCCACAGTTCCGCCGGGAAACCGTAGAAGTCATGGTCGAGCCGCCAGCGGGCAGGCGCGCTGATAGCCCGTTGCACGGTGTGGATAGCGCGGTTCTCGCGCTGTGCGGCGATGGGCACGCGATCGAAGGCCATGCGCAGGTAGTCACGCATCACCTGCAGCCGGCGGTGCTCACTCCCTTTCAGCCAGGGCAACACGGTGTAGCGCGGGAAGAAGTCCGCCCAGCCTTCGAAAGTCGCAGGCAAATCCAGACCGAGCTCTTGGGCTCGCGCCATCACCGGCGCTCCCGGGTAAGGAGTGAAAATATTGGTCCAGAATTCTGCCCCGGGATAGCGCCGGCACATGTCCATGATGAAGCGTACGGTTTCGCGGCGCTCCTGCGGGCCCTCTCCCGGAAAAGCAAAAATGATGTTGTAAGAAGGCCGGATCCCGGCCTGCAGGCAGCGCGCCGCCGATTCGTGAATGGATTCCAGGTCCTGAAAATCCTTGTTCATAGCGTCCAGGACTTTGCGCGATGCCGATTCCGCCCCCTGGCATATCTGCTGCAGTCCAGCGCGATAAAGCAGCTTGAGATCTTCGGCGCTCAGACGGGCCACCAGATTGGTGGTGGCTTGAATGCTCCACTTGAAATTTGCCCCGGCCCGAACCAGGCCTTCGCCGATCAGGCGGGCACGGTCAAGGTCCACCAGAAAGTTGTCATCCACCACCCACAGCAGTTCCAACCGATAGCGGCGGGTCAGGTCCACGGTCTCCTCAACGAATTGCTCCGGGGACAAGGCGTTCCACTTGCGCCCGTAAACTCCGGCGTTGGTGCAGTAGGCGCAGTTGAAGGGACAAGCCAGGCTGGAGGTGTACATGGCCCAGCGCCTGCCGCACACGCGCTCGTAGGCGTCGAAGTCTGCCAGGTGGTAGGCCTTGGGGGGCATATCGGCGAGCGGGCGCAATGGACGTGGGGCGGTGAACACCAGCTTGCCGTCGCGTTTGAAACCTATGCCCGCAACATCGTCCAGAGCTTCGCCGGCCTCGAGATGCTGGGCGAGTTCCAGCATGCTGTCTTCGCCCTGCCCGCAGACGACAATATCCACAAATCCGGCGGCCAGGGTTTGATCGGGTAGAAGCGATGGGTGCCAACCTCCCAGAATCACGGGCAGGGAAGGGTCGGCCGCCTTGGCCGCTTTCGCAATCTCGACCGTTTCCCGGATCATGGGCCCGGTCACCAGCGAAACGCCCAGGCACAGCGCATCGGCGGCCTCGCTGAGGACGCGCTGCTTGAAGCCAGGAGTAATCGTGGAATCAATGATGCGCACGTCATAACCGGCGCGCAGCAGGGGCGTAGAGATGGCCAGCAGCCCCAGCGGAGCAGTGGCTTCCATGCTGGAGAAGGAAGGGAAAAAAAAGACGATTTTCTTTGAGTTCCGCACCTGATCCCTCGCCTCTACTGCCTGCCTGCCGCGTACAGCTGGCAGCCTGGGTTCACATCAATTTCAGAAATTGCGGCCCGCATTGCGCTCGTGGTGTTCTGACTGCACACGGGTTGGGAAGTTACAGGAAAGATGTATCCAGAAAATTACGTAACGTCGGAACGCGCAGCGGCGTCTGTCCCGGTGCAACAAGCAGGACATGAGTACACAAGCCAGACCGGCGTCCGAAACGCAGCCTGCGAGTCCAGGGAAAAGGCCCGCGCTTGCCCTGTGCGCCGGGAAACACCCGGCGTCCGCTTCTGATAAAGCCACCGCCTCTGTCCTTATTTTGACCAGAAACGAAGCACGAAACATCGGCCCGTGTCTGGATGCTGTGTTTTCCCAGGAGTGGCCGAGCCAGCTCGAGGTAGTCCTCATCGACTCGGGATCAAGCGATCAGACGGTGGAGATAGCCCGCCGCTATCCCCTGCAGCTCTACCGGCTCGCCGCCGAATCCTTCCACCATGCCCGCACCCGCAACCTGGCGGCAGAGTTAGCGCAAGGGGAATATCTGGTTTACTTGGCGGCTGACGCGCTTCCCTGTTCGCGCGGCTGGCTGGGCGCGCTACTGCGCAATTTCGATGACAGCACTGTGGGCGCGGTGTATGGCCGGCATGTGCCCCGGCCGGACGCCAGTATTGAACGGCAGGGCGTGCTGGCCACCATGTATTCGGATACGCGGCTGGTGAAAAGCGCCGCCAACCGGGCGGAGCTGGGATATCGCTATTACCACTTTTCTACCGTGAACTGCGCCATCCGCAAACAAGTATGGCAGCAAGCCCGATTCCCCCAAAACATCAACGTTTGCGAAGACGTGGCCATCGCCGCCCGCATCCTCGATGCCGGCGGGAAAATCGTTTACGAACCGGAGGCCGCCGTCTACCACAGCCACGACTTTTCCAGTCTGCAGCTTTTCCGGCGTTACTTTGACCTGGGTGTTGTCTATCGCCGGCTGAACATCTGGGATGGCGCCAACAAGACCATGCTGCTTGGAGACGGGCTGCGCGCCTTGCGCGAGAAGCTGGACATCTCCCGGAATCATTACGGAGTTGCCGCCAGGGGCGCGGGCATTTGCCAGGACGCCGCCAAGTACGCCGGCCTGCTGCTGGGACGGAACGAACGATTGCTCCCCAGAACGCTGAAGCGGCGCCTCAGCACCTTTGGATTGTTCGAGTGAACGCCGCTAGCGTCAGATTACGAGCGGCCTGCCGGTGGGTTGCAGTATGAGAATGAATGTTGAAACACGCGCTCTGGGAGAAGTTGTAGTGCTGGTTCCCGAGGCCTTTCATGACGAGCGCGGCTTCTTCATGGAGAGCTTTCGCGCTGACCAGTTCAAGAACCTGGGACTCCCGCACGACTTTCTGCAGGACAATCATTCACGCTCCACGCGCGGGGTGGTGCGCGGCCTGCATTTTCAGTACGAGGCTCCCATGGGCAAGCTGATGCGGGTAACGCTGGGTTCGGTCTTTCTGGTCGCCGTGGATATCCGTAAGGGTTCGCCGACCCTGGGGAAGTGGTTTGGCATTGAAGCCTCAGCTGAGAACCGGCGGCAGGTGTGGGCGCCGGCCGGCTTTGCCCGGGGCTTCTGCGTTCTCTCAGAAGTCGCGGAGGTGCAATACAAATGCACCGCCATTTACAACCAGCAGGGTGAATCGGGCATTCGCTGGGATGACCCTGCGCTCGCTATCGCATGGCCGGTCGCTGACGCGAAGGTCTCAGCCAAGGACCGGCAGGCGCCAACCCTCGAGCAGTGGCTCGATTCTCCGCTGGCCAACAATTTCCGGTACAAGCGGCTGTCCGGCAGTTAAACCTATGATGAAACTTC
>DASVBI010000723.1:0-6202 GCA_036375915.1 Terriglobales bacterium
AAGGGCACCCGCGCCGTGCTGGAGGTGCGGGCTGACGGCGTGCCATTCTTCCTGGAAGATGGGCAAATCATTGGCCGGCTAACCTACATGCGCCTGCTGACCCGCCCCGACAAGATTTACGGCGTCAACATAGGCTCCAACTACCAGCAGCAGGGCCTGGCCCTGGCTAAACACTTCAAGAAGCGGCCCTGAGCGGCGGCGGACGCGGCCCAAGCCGGTCCATTTGCCCGTCCCCGCAGCCCTCCTGTAGAATCTTTCTTTCGCGAAAAGCATCTGGAGAGTTATGAAAGCCGCCGTTCATCCCGATTATCACGAAGTACGCGTGCATTGCGCCTGCGGTAACACCTTTACTACCCGCTCCACCCACCGGGGCGACATCCACGTGGAAATCTGCTCTGCCTGCCACCCCTTCTTTACCGGCAAGCAGAAGCTGGTGGACACCGCCGGACGAGTGGAGCGTTTCCGTCGCAAGTACGCCAACGTGCCCGCCGCCGCAGAGAAGAAGTAACTTCTTTATCGCTGCGGATTTACGCAGATCAGCAAGGATCAAAAGCCTCTGGGCAGCCGGAGGCTTTTTAATTGACTGGCAACTCTGATGTGGACACAGGGACTAGCCGGGCTTCGCCCGGCCCGACAGCCGAGGGCGGCTGTTGCCACTGGTCTTGGTAAGATAGGGCCGTGCGCAAGTACTGGGAGACACCGGCGAGTCCCTGTGGTGCGGGCGCCCCTTCGGCAGGCTCAGGACAGGCTCCCGCCCGCGAAGGGGCTGATGTTCGCGTGCCCGATTCCGTCTCTCTGGGCGGAGTGCGCATTGCTCCGGCCA
Organism: Terriglobales bacterium; assembly: GCA_036375915.1. Taxonomy (GTDB): domain Bacteria; phylum Acidobacteriota; class Terriglobia; order Terriglobales; family Acidobacteriaceae; genus JAICWP01. Next base: position 824 of record DASVBI010000723.1, read on the forward strand.
CGCTGCTGGCGCCCATGTCCGGCATTACCGACACGGTGTTCCGGCGCTTCATCCGCAACCTGGGCGGCTGCGGCCTGATCATGACCGAGTTCACCTCGGCGGACGGCATGCTGCGCGACAAGCGCATGCGCGGCCGCTACCTGCATTTCTACGACGACGAGCACCCCATCTCGGCGCAGCTATTTGGCAGCGATCCCCAGGTGATGGCCGAGGCCGCCCGTATGGTGGAGGGCCTGGGCTTCGACCTGGTGGACCTGAACCTGGGCTGCCCGGCCAAGAAAGTGGTGAAGTGCAACGGCGGCTCCGGCCTGCTGCGCGACCTGCCCGCGATTGGCCGCATTTTTCAGGCGGTGCGCGCGGCGGTGAAGATTCCGTTTACCGTGAAATTTCGCCTGGGCTGGAGCGACAACGAAAGTGTCGGCGTGGACCTGGCGCAGCTGGCCGAAGATTGCGGCCTGGCGGCGGTGGCGCTGCACGCCCGCACCCGCGAGCAGGGCTACAGCGGGCAGGCGCGCTGGGAGTGGATTGCCGCGGTCAAGCAGGCGGTCAAAATTCCCGTGATCGGCAACGGTGATATTCGGGGGCCCGAAGATGCTGCCGCCATGGTGGGCATGACCGGCTGCGATGCCGTGATGATCGGGCGCACCGCCGCTTCCAATCCCTGGATCTTCCGCCAGATCGCGCAGTACTCGGCCACTGGCGCTTACACCGAACCCACTGAGGCCGACCGCTACGAGATGATCCGCACCTACTTCCAGATGCTGATCGAGGAAGAGCTGCCCGGCGCGGAAGGCAAAATGAAGCAGTTTGTTTCCTGGTTCACGCACGGCGTGGCCAACAGCGCCGGCCTGCGCAAGGCAGTGTACGAATCGCACAGCGGGCCGGAAATTCTCCAGCGGGTGGATGAGTTCTTCAGCACACGACTCGGTAGAGACGTTGCTTGCAACGTCTCCGAAGCGTAGGTGGAGCAGCGCTTCAGCAGTAGGAGACCGTGCGGCAGGTCCGGAGATGATGCGTGCAGGCTCGCGTCCGGGAAGGACGCGCTGAAAGTAGCCCGCCAGTTTACTGGCGGGAACTATCGGCCAAACAACTCATCAGTCCCGTAGGGACTTTGGTTTACTTTGCGCATCCTTCCCGCCACTGAAGTGGCGGGCTACTCTAAGTTGCCGCTCCGCGGCTTGCCTAGCTACTCCCTTACTCGCGTGACCACTCCCTGAGACAAGTCGTGCCAGCTTGGCGGAGATCTTTCGATTGTTCCGTTCAAGAAGACATTTGGAAAGCGGCATTACACGGGTCGCGGTGTGATCTTGTTCCCTTCCATCTCCACATACGCCCACGGAATAAGTGGGTCGTGAGTGAAGGCCACCAGCCATTTCCCAGGGACAGCCTCGGCATAGAACTTCTTGCGGCTCTCGATGGTGTCGAGGGGAAACAGGTCGAAGGCCATCACCCAGGTCAGGTCGAGGTGGGCGGTGGTGGGGATGAGGTCGGAGATGTAGCACATCGTCTGACCGCCGCCGCGAATCAACACCGCCTGCATGTGGCGGGTGTGCCCGGGATAGACCTTCACCGAAATGCCAGGCACGATCTCCTGGTCGCCGGTGATTAGCTGCATCTGTCCGCTGCGCACCAGGGGGTCGTAGTTGTCGCTGATGTAGCTGACGCGATCGCGCTCCAGCTGGCGGATACCGTGTTCCCATTCGCCCTTCTGCGCGTAGTAGCGGGCATTGGGAAAGGTGGGTTCCACCTGACCGTTGCGGCGGACCGTGTTCCAGCCGCAGTGGTCGAAATGCAGGTGGGTGTTGATTACGATATCAATCTGCTCCGGGCGAACGCCGGCCGCCTCCAGGCTCTCCAGCAATTTCTCTTGCGGGCAGTAGATCTGCTTAGTCTTCTCGGGCAACTTGTTGCCCATGCCGGTTTCCACCAGCACGGTGTGTGTGCCGGCGCGCAGCAGCAGAGAATTCATGCCCCCGGAGACGCGGTTCATGTTGTCGGGGGGAAGCCTGCGCTGCCACAAGACCTTAGGCACCACCCCGAAGAAAGCGCCGCCGTCGAGGTAATAGGTGCCGTCGTGCACGTGCGTGATTTCGATATCGCCCAGCGTGATTCGCTGCAAACCCAACCCCCTTTTTCACCACAGAGGACACGAAGGTAAGTAAATCAACCCCTGTTTGTGTTTCCTTCGTGTCCTTTGTGGTTAATGGTTTTGAGCTCCCAGGTACTTCACGAAGTGATTCTCAATCATGTGGAACAGGTGCGTGCTGGCGGCGGTGCCGGAGATGCCGTGGGTTTTGCCGGGATAGATCATCAGGTCGAACTGCTTGCCGGCGTTGATCAGCGCCTGAGCCATCTGCACCGTGTTCTGGAAATGCACGTTATCGTCGCCGGTGCCGTGCACCTCCAGCAGCTTGCCATGCAGGTTGGCAGCAGTGTTTACCGGCGAACTGGTGCGGTAGTGCTCAGCGTTGTCCTTGGGCATGCCCATGTAGCGCTCGGTATAAATAGAGTCGTAGAGGCGCCAATCGGTAACCGGCGCCACTGACACACCGGCTTGGAAGCGATCGGAGTGAGTCATGGTGTACAGGGTGAAGTACCCGCCATAACTCCATCCCCACCAGCCCAGCCGGTTGCGGTCGAAGATGGGATATTGCTCGAGCGCCTGGTCGAGCGCGGCCAGCTGGTCCTTGAGTTCCGTATCGCCGAAATGATGGAAATTGGCGGCGGCAAACTTCTGGCCGCGCGCGCCCATGCCGCGGTTGTCCACCGTGAGCACGGCAAAGCCGTGTCGCAGCAGAATCTGGTTGAACAGGCCGAAAGCGCCGCGCCAGGCGTTGGTTACGTCCTGGGCGTGTGGGCCACCATAGGGATTAATGATCAGTGGCACGCTGCCGGGCGCGGCCGTAGCCGCGTTCTCGGGCAGCCACAAAATGCCGTAGAGCACCGTTCCATCGTCCGCTTTGAAGTCCACAAACTTGGGCGGAACCATATGGTATTCCGCCAGGTCGTTGGAGGCCCAGAACTGGCTGCAGCTTCCGCCCACGGTACAGAACGACATCATGGGCGGCGTCTGCAGCGTGGAAAACAGGTCCACGTAGTGTTTGCCGTTGCCGGCAAAGTCGGCGGTGTGGGTGCCGGCTTCCTGGGAAATACGCGACATGCCGGAGCCGTCCAGCTTCACGCGATAGAGCTGGCGCTGGCGGAAATCATCCTTGTTGGCGGTGAAATAAACCCATTCCGCGGACTCATCCACCCCATCTACACCGGTGACCTCATAGTCGCCGTTTTCCAGTTGCCGCTCCAGGTGGGCATCCCCCGCCAGGGGGTTCGACTTGTCAAAGCTGTAAAGATAGAGATGGGTATAGCCGCTGCGCCAACTGGACCACAGGAAGTGGTCGCCGGACTTGAGCACCTGGAAATCGTCGTTCACTTCAATCCACTGGGGATTGGCTTCCTCCAGGACGCGGCGCGATTTGCCGGAGGCGGCATCCACGAAATAAAGATCGAGCTTGTTCTGAGCGCGGTTGAGCACCTGCACCCAAAGCCAGCCGTCCCGGATCCAGCCGAAGCGCGGAATGTAGATGTCCCGGTCTTTGGTGAGAGAAATCCACTTTACCTTGCCTCCCTCAGAGCCCGCCACGCCCAGGCGCACCGCGGGGTTGGGGTCGCCTGGCTTGGGATACTTTTCCTTTTCCACACTGGCCTGCACATCCAGCAAATCGGTGAGCGGATAGGTGGGCACGTCCTGCTCATTCATCTGCAGGAAGGCGATGTGTTTGCCGCCGGGTTCCCAGAAATAATTGCTGCGCACGTCGAGTTCCTCGGCGTAGACCCAGTCCACTTCGCCGTTGAGCAGGCCCTCGGTTGCGGTGCCGGCGTTCAGCTGGTCCTTCTTGATTTTGGGATTGGCGCCCTCCGTGACCTCCTGCTCTCCGGCGCCGGCTTCCAGCGGACGCACGTAAACATTGTGGTCACGAATGTAGGAAATGCGTTTGCCGTCAGGAGAGAACTTGGGGTCGCCGGTAGCCTGTGGCGCGGTGGTGATCTGCACCGCGGTGCCAGTGTCCAGGGAGTAATACCAGAGCTGGCCCATGGAGTCGAACAGCAGGTGCTGGGAGTCGGGAGCCCAGTGATAGGCGGCCACGTGGTAGCGCTCAATCCAGGTTTTTTCCCGTTCGCTCTTGATCTTGCTGACAGGCGGAGCCAGGGTGGCCAGCTTCTCTTCCGTGACCAGGATGGCTTTCTTGCCGGTGGCCGCGTCCACATACCACAACGCGCCGTGTTCGCCGGAGGTGTCGCGCTGCACAAAGGAGAGCTTTTTGCCGTCCGGGCTCCATTCGATATTGGAGGGAGAGCGGCCGGTCACCCCGCCCTCGGCGAAAATTTTCTCGATGGTCAGCTGCTGGTTGCCGGCATCCGGCTTAGCCTGCGCGGCGGCCACGGCGGCCAGCACCGCAACCCAGCAAATGGGAGTAAGGAACGCCCGCATGATCTTCACTCTTCAGCTCCAGGAACAGCGGCCGCCCGCAAAACAAGGGGGCTGAGAAGTGTATCAAGAACCAGTTGCCAGTGGTTGAGAACTGGTTTACCGGGCCAGCAGCCAGATTCGCGCCACTTCGAACAAGGCAATGCCGATGCCGGTGAAGAAATACAGGGTATGAACCGTGCTGCGTCGGGGGTCAGAGGGAACCATCAAGCCGCGCTGGCGAAAAAGCACCACCAGCGAAGTCTCCTGCTCCAACATGAAATCGGCAATGGGACGATGGAAAAAAGCGATTGCCAGCCCGATAACCAGGCGCGTGATCTCCATCCCCATGTCCATGATTTACCTACAGTTTAGTGCCTAAGACTCAGTATCTCAATCAGGGAAAACGCTGAGAAACTCGGAAGTCAGCAGTGGGCAGTCAGCGGCTTAGGCGCCGGGCGCTGGGGTGGGCTTAGGGTGCTAAAGCCAAGCCCAGCGCGTGCTAAAATGGGCAAGCAGCACGCCGTTACAATGCTTCCCGACATCCATAGGCTCATCGAGCTACAACAAGCCGACCGCGAAATCCAGCGTCTGCAGGATGAAGTGGCGGCACTTCCCCGCCGGGTAGCCGAAATCGAATCCAAGCTGGCCGTCACCAAAGCGCAAGTCGAGCGGGCCAAGGCCACCATCAAGGCCGACGAGAATAATCGCCGCAAGCTGGAGATAGACATCCAGTCCCTGCAGCAGAAGATTTCCAAGTACCGCGACCAGTCGCTGGACGTTAAAACCAACGAACAGTACAAGGCGCTGATGCACGAGGTCGGCTTTGCCGAGCAGGAAATCCGCATTATCGAAGACAAAATCCTGGAAGGCATGCTGGACGTTGAAGACAACGAAAAGAAGCTGAAGGCTGC
>DASVBI010000292.1:0-3067 GCA_036375915.1 Terriglobales bacterium
ATTCGCGAGACAACGTGCTCCTTCCTGGTTGGTAAGGGCGATCGCATACTTTCGAGACTGGCGCCGGAAACGCCCGGGCACTGCCGAGGAGCCGTTGTGAACCGGGCTGCGCGAGCCATCGAAGATTTTTTTCAGCAACGCTACGATAAAGATGCGATATTTCTCCCTTCCGGGAGACTTGGCCTGTTTTTAGCTTTCCGAGAATGGCTGCAGCCCGGCGATCGTCTGCTGATGTCTCCCATCAACGACGATGTGGTTCTTTTTACTGTGCTTGCCGCCGGACTTATTCCTGTCATAGGGCCGCTCGACGCGCGCACCGGCAATCTTGATCCTGACGCGGTGGACTCTGCCACCTGGAAGAGCCTGCGCGGCGTCCTGACAACTAATTTGTATGGAATCCCCGATCGCATGGACCGTCTTGTTCAGATCTGCCGGACCTACGGTCTCTTGCTCGTGGAAGACGCGTGTCAGGCTCTGGATTCCAGCTTCCAGGGAACGCGGATCGGGCGGTTTTCTTCGGTCGCGGTATTCAGCCTTACGAAACATGTTGCGGGAGCGGGCGGCGTGCTGACATTTTCTGAAGGCGACCGACGGCGATCGTTGGTTTCGCGGGCGCAGGAGGAGATATTGTGCTCATCATCTCCTGCCGCCATCCGTGCACGTTTTGCCCACGCTCTCGTTCGCTTAGCCGAGACCACGGGGACTGCAGCTTTGTTGCGCAGAATCAAGCGCCGACTGCTTCCGCCGCAGACGCGGCGCCCGGGTCACCGAATGGAGTATTCCGTGCAGCATGTTCTGAACATGCTCGAGGCCGGAGGCGGCCTGGGGAGGTTCGATGGCTGGGTGGGCATTGACCATCGGGCTTACCGTATGGCGGTCCGCAATTCGGACCAAGTCTCCACTCTGCGTGAACTGCAAAATTTCGAGCAGAACCGGCAGCGGCGGCTTCACGGTACCAAGCGTCTGCTTGAGCTCGGCTTGGCCTCCCCTGACGTCCCCCTGCCGCAAGACGGTGCTCTGTTCCGAGTGCCGCTGTTCGTTCGCAATAGGGAAGCAGTGTTACGAAGCTTTGCCGCTCGGTCCCTGCATCTCGATTACATTTACGACCCGCCCCTCACCATTTACGTATCCCCTCGACTGGCGATTAAGCTTTCCTCTCGGCCGGAAGCGGAGCGCTGGAGCCACAACGTCCTACCCGTGGATCCCCTCCAGGCGGACAAATTTATAAGTCTTCTTCGTGAAATCCCAGCGCTCGTTTCTGTCGCGAACTGTCATTAGGCACTTCCGTTTCCCAGTTCTCCTCTTTACACTTGGATTACCTTGGTGACCCGCAGCCTCAGGCTGACCACCCCTCATAAGGCGGGAGGCGTTACACTATGCGCGCCATCCCGCCGAGCCTGTTACGTCCTACCCGGGGAGGCGCGTAGTTGTGGTGCCATATGGAAGAGAAGGCCAGTCGCTGCGAAAATCACGTATGAACCCACTTGATTTCCACCTTGCCCTTTTCTTCAGTTCGTACGCCAGCCGCCATTGGAACTTGGATTGGCAGATGCAAGCAGGTGCAGCAAGCTACCTCCTCAAAGGCCAGGTGCTGATGGCGATGTACTGGTGGGCGTGGTTTCGCCCGCAGCAGGACCAGCGGCGCACCAGGGAAGTGCTGATAGCGGCTTTGCTTGCATGTATCGCGGCCCTGGCCCTTGGCAGGGTACTGGTTACCACGCTTCCATATCGGGCGCGGCCCATTGATAATCCAGTGTTCCATTACAACTTGCCTATTCCCATCGATCACTCTGACGCCCGGGACTGGAGTTCTTTTCCCAGCGATCACGCGATTCTATTTGTTGGGCTCGCGGCCGGAATCTTGATTGCCTGGAGATTCGCTGGAGTCCTGGCGCTTCTCTACGTTGCCGTCGTGATCTGTTTTCCGCGTATTTACCTTGGGTATCACTATTTGAGCGATATCCTGGCCGGCGCCGCTATTGGGGTTGGCTTTGTATGGTTGTTCAACCAGGAGCGAATCAGGAGGCGAATTACCCAGCTTCCCATGCGCTGGCACGACGTCAGGCCGCAAGTCTTCTACACCATTTTGCTGCTGCTCAGTTACGAAGTGGCCGAGTTGTTTGGCCCGGTGCGGCATCTGCTTGGTGCAATCCGCGGCCACGGACATCTCGGGGCTATTCTGTTTCACTTCCATACCTGAGCCCGATTTGCCGACAAATTCCCGGCGCTTGCACCCTCCCAGGGTGAAGGCGCGACCAGGTTGATCTACCCGGAACGAAGTCGTCGAAAGTCGTAAAGCAGCACAGTCACCGGCTATTTCGTGACCTGAAGCAGCTAAAGGCCAACCAGAGCTGACCTGCATGCATCTCGTTCTTTCGGAGTGGTTCAATGCGGCGTACAGTGTTGTGCCTCTGTGCTTGTGGGCTACTACTGGCCGCCACTCTCGTCTCAACCGGCTGCGGCGGTGGTGCCGCGAGCTCTGCTGGTTCTGGTCCCCCAGCCAGCGGCTCAGGCGGGTCGCAGGCTACAACGTCAAAACTCTCCATAACCATGGCGGGTTCTGGTACCGGCACCGTGACCAGCAATCCCGCCGGAATATCGTGCAGTCAAAGTTGCAGCGGCAGCTTCCCTGACGGTACTACGGTGACCCTCAGCCCCGTTCCGAATAGTCAAAACGGATCTGTGTTTGGACACTGGGACGGAATATGTAGCGGCAGCGGATCGTGCGCCTTCACCGTAAATGGTGACGCTTCCGTGACAGCAGTCTTTGATGCCTCTTTGCAGTCTATTCAGCACGTTGTCTTCATGCTGCAGGAGAACCGCTCTTTCGACCACTATTTTGGTCGCCTTGCGGATTACTGGAGGGCGAACGGAGATCCTCAACAAACGTTCGACGGTTTGCCCCCGGATGCCTCCAATCCTGCGTACGACGGCAGTTCTCAGGTGGGTGCGTTCCATCTGCTGAGCCAGTGCCTGGAGAGCCCGGACCCCTCTTGGAGCGAGAGCCACATGGATTTCAACTTGTCCGACCCGACCTCCACGGCCGCCAGCATGGACGGGTTTGTTT
>DASVBI010000147.1:0-3418 GCA_036375915.1 Terriglobales bacterium
CGCTGCGGCGCCCGGCAACTTCGACTCGATCCGCACCACCCGGCACCGGCAACGCACCGCCACATTCGCGTCGGCCACCGATGGCCGTATTACCACCTCGACTTGGCTGCCCACCGCCGGGATCAGGCTGCAATAAAAGAACATGCCTGTCTGGCTGATGTCGCGCAACAGCCCTACACTTTCCTGCGAGCCTGCCCGCACAACTACGGGCAGCACCGCCAATCCTCTCGGCTCCAGCCGCTGGTTGGGATAACTGTCATGTAAAACGCCATTGCGCCGCGCCTCAGTCTCGTCCGCGACCGGGTAGGCGTGCACTGTGAAGGTTTGCCCTGTGGTTGCCATCCTGCCTTCCACCTTGCACGTCCCCTGCCGTTCTCGTTGCCGCTGAAATCACGCCACTTGCGACGCCACCCCCGCCCCTAACCATGTAACTGTTTCGGCGCTACCCTTATTTTTCATGGTTACGAATTCACATTTTTGATGATTACCCAACGCTCGTTTGCGACAACCCAATCATTGCGCCTTGTAAGGCCCCGGCAAACTGACTCCTGTTTCCGTCCGGCAACTCCCTCCCCCAGCACCCCATCCAACTCGTTTCGGGCCGCTCATGACCAGCGCTGAATTCGGATCGTTCACTCTAGTTCTTTTCCTCATCCTCGCCACCGCTCATCTTTTTGGCTACATCTTCCAGCGTCTGCGTCAGCCGCGCGTGGTCGGTGAAATTGCCGCCGGTATCCTTATCGGGCCTTCAGTCCTCGGCCATTTCGCGCCCCATTTCAGCGCCGCCATATTCGCCGCCGGCGCCGGCTCCAAGTTCCCTGTCGTGCTGTTCTTTCTCTACAACCTGGGACTGCTGCTGCTCATGTTTCATTCCGGCGCGGAAACCCGCAATCTGTTTGGCCGTGGCGACCGCAAAGAGACCAGCTGGCTGGCGGGTGTGGGCACCGGTCTTCCTTTCATCCTGGGTTTGCTGGCCGCGCCCTGGTTACCGTTGGACTGGCTGATGGGCCCGGCGCGCCAGCACAGCTCGCTGGTGCTGGTGATCGGCATTGCTATTGCCGTCACTTCCATCCCCGTCATCTCGCGAATTTTTTATGACCTCCGAATCCTGCACACCCGCTTCTCCCGCCTGGTGCTGGGCGTGGCCGTGCTGGAAGACATCGTTCTGTGGGCGGTGCTGGGCATCGCCACCGCGCTGGCCAAGTCGGGCGTCATTCCTCGCCGCGAGATCGTCAATCATGTCGCCGCCACCCTCGTGTTCTTCGTGCTTGGCCTGGTGCTCATGCCGCCTCTCTTGCGCCGCATTAACACCGCGCGCTGGAATGTGCTTGCAACAGCTTCTCCCGCGGGCTACCTCGTGGTCGTGCTTTTTCTTTACTCCGCCGTCGCTTCGGCCTTTGACGTCAGCCTGGTCTTCGCCGCCTTCCTCGCCGGCTTCGCCCTGGGTGCGGATCAGCTTCTCCCCGCCGACGCGCTCGCCTCATTGGGCCGCGTTTCTTTTGCCGTTTTCATCCCCATCTATTTCGCCATCGTCGGCTACCGTCTGGACCTGGGCAAGGATTTCTCCTTCTCCATGCTGGCCCTGTTTGTGGTGGGCGGCTGCGTGGTGAAATTGATTTCCGCGGGAATGGGAGCGCGCCTGGCGCGCTTCCGCGGCCTGGACGTCATCAACCTGGCGGTCGCCCTTAACGCCCGCGGCGGCCCCGGCATCGTGCTGGCCAGCGTGGCTTATGACGCCGGCATCATCAACGGCGCCTTTTTCACCACCCTGGTGCTGATGGCCATCATTACGTCGCAAGCCGCCGGCGCCTGGCTGGAATACGTGTTGCGCAAGGGCTGCCCTTTGTTGAGCGCGCATCCGGAGGAAATCGCCCTCGCCCCCGAACCCATCGCTCCCACGCAACTCGCCGCCTGAGCTCTTCCCGGTGCAGACGTAACTCGTTACGTCTCCTTCTTGCGCGGCAAATAAAATTCGCCCTGAGTTTGGAATCAGGGTCGCGTTCCGAATGCTTGCCCGCGTCGGCACTGGCCGCTATTCATACCTTAGCGCTTCTATCGGATCCATCCGCGCCGCCTTGCGCGCCGGATAGTAGCCAAAAAACGCTCCCACCGCCGCCGCAAACACGCTGGCAATCACCACTGCCTGCAGGGAAAGCTGCACCGGCCATCCCAGCACCCGGGTAATTCCCACCGAGCCCGCCGCGCCCAGCAGCACCCCCATGGCGCCGCCCACCAGGCTCAGCATCAGCGCTTCGCTCAGAAAATGCATTTGGATGTTCGCCTCGGTCGCGCCCACCGCCATGCGCACTCCGATTTCCCGCGTGCGCTCCGTCACCGAAACCAGCATCACGTTCATGATCCCGATCCCGCCCACCAGCAGCGCCACGGAAGCTATGCTCACCAGCAGCGCCGTGAGCACCTTGCTGGCCGCCAGTTGCGCCTGGATCACGTCTTCCGGGCTGCGAATGTTGAAGTCGTCTTCCTCGCCCGGCTTAATGTGGTGCCGCTCCCGCAGAAGAATCACCGCCTGCTGCGTCGCCTCCTTCACCGCCTCCGGCGATATCGCCGAGCACATGATGTCCTTCAGCCAGGTAATGCCGGCAATTTTCTTCTGCACCGTGGTGTAAGGCATGATGATGGTATCGTCCTGGTCCTGCCCGAACCACGATTGCCCCTTCGGCGCCAGCGTGCCAATCACTTTGCAGGGAACATCGCTCACCCGTATTACCTTGCCCAGCGGCTCCTCCCCGCCGAACAACTGCTGGCGCACGGTCTCGCCGATCACGCACACATCGGCGCTGCGCCGCACGTCCTCTTCCGTGAAGGGCACGCCCGTCCGCACCGTCCAGCGCTTGATCTCGAAGTAGTCCGGCCCCTCCCCCCGGTATATCGTGCTCCAGTTCTGGTTGCCGTAAACGATCTGCACCGAGCCATCCACTTGTGGCGATACGCTCTTCATCAGCCGCACCTGCTGCAGAATGGCGCTGGCATCGCCCACGGTGAGCGTTTTGGTCTGGTGGCTGCCCAGGTGCACGCCGCTGCGCGTGCGGCTTCCGGCCTCAATCCACACCAGGTTGTCGCCCAGGTTGTGCAGCTGCTCTTCCACCTGCGCCGAGCCCGCGCTGCCGATGGCCACCACGCAGATTACCGCTCCGATCCCGATCATGATCCCCAGCACCGTCAGGCTGCTCCGCATCTTGTTGCGGCTCAGCACCCGCAGCGCATCGCGCAGCATAGATTCGATCTGCATGCTTACCTTTCGGCGCCAGCATAGCCAACAACCCGGCTCCCATGCTGTGACCTTCCGCAGCCCAATATGTGATTGGCTTCTTTGTGGCGCGGCGCCCTCGCGCGCGGGCTGACGGCTGATTCCTGACCGCTGCCGCCCCGCTCTTATTCGAAAGCATTCGATACCATT
>DASVBI010000525.1:0-2414 GCA_036375915.1 Terriglobales bacterium
GTAGTTGGGCTTGTCGTCCTGAGTGTAGGAGCGGCAAGTAAGGGTGTAGGCTCCGACCCTCATCTGGTCGCCATAACCCATTTCCTTTTCCTTGTCCTGGTTGAAGGCGGAGCCGGCGAGGCCGATCATCACCAGGGCGACGCCAAAGTGAACGATGTAGCCGCCGTAGCGGCGCGTGTTGCGATGGGCCAGGCGGGCCATGCCTGCCAGCAGAGTTTGGCCGGTGTGGCGGGCGATGACGCGGCCGCCGCGCACGAACTCCGAGAACACCGTGACCGTAACCAGCACCGCCAGGCAGATGGTCATCAGCGAATAGAGGGCGGACTGTGCCGTCCATGGCCGCATGCCAAAGGCGACGAGAATGATGGCGGTGGCAATTGCCGCCCCCGCCGGGATGGAAAAATTACGCTTCAGGCTATCGAACGAGGTCTTGCGCCAGGCCAGCAACGGCCCCAGAGCGGTGAGCAGCAGCAAGAGCAGGGCGACGGGGATGTTGACGCGATTAAAGAAGGGCGGCCCGACCGTCACTTTGTGTCCCTGCACCCATTCCGAAAGGATGGGGAAAAGCGTGCCCCAGAGCACGGTGAAGCAGGCGACCAGCAGAATCAGGTTGTTGAACAGGAAGCTGGACTCGCGCGAAACCAGGGACTCCAACCGGTTTTCGCTTTGCAGGTGCGAGCGGTTCTTGACAAAGGCGGCCACACAAACGGCGAAGGTCAGCGCCAGAAACCCGACGAACCAGTTGCCGATGGAGGACTGGGCGAAGGCGTGAACCGAGCTGACCACGCCGCTGCGGGTCAGGAAGGTGCCGAAGATACAAAGCAGGAAGGTGGCGAAAATCAGCCACATGTTCCAGATCTTCAGCATGCCGCGCTTTTCCTGCATCATCACCGAATGGAGAAAGGCGGTGCCGGTCAGCCAGGGCATGAGGGAGGCGTTCTCCACCGGGTCCCAGGCCCAGTAACCGCCCCAGCCCAGCACGGAGTAAGCCCAATGCGCACCGAGAAAGATTCCGCAGGTAAGAAAGCCCCAGGTCACCATGGTCCAGCGGCGGGTGATGTGAATCCACTTTTCACCGGGATAACGCATCAGCAGCGCACCCAGGGCGAAGGCGAAAGGCACGGTGAAGCCGACGTAGCCCAGGTAGAGCATGGGCGGGTGGATGACCATTTCAGGATACTGCAGCAATGGATTCAGCCCGGCGCCATCGGCAGGCAGGGTGCCCTGCATCATGGCGAAGGGATTGGCGGCGAAATTCACCAGCAATAAGAAGAAGACCTGGACGGCGGCGATGATGACCGAAGCGTAGGCGAAGAGTCGGCGGTCAACGTTGTGGCGCAGGCGCAACACCAGGCCGTAAGTGGCCAGCAGGAGCGACCAGAACAAGAGCGAGCCTTCCTGGCCGGACCAGAGGGCAGCGAACTTATAGGGCGCGGGCAGGTCGCGATTGCTGTGATGAAAAATGTAAGCCAGGCTGAAATCGTTCTGGAAGGCCGCCGTGACCAGACAGAGAGCGGCAAGCACCACCGCAAAGAAAGTGGCAATGCCGGCGCGACGCGCGGTTTCACCCAGGCGCTCTCCGACGGTGTCCGGTCGGAGCAAAGCCAGCCCGCCGGCGACCAGCGCGTAAACACTGAGAGCGAGGGCAAACAGGACAGCGAAACTTCCCAGTTGCGGCATGGAGGAGTGACCCGAATGTTTATTCTTTCAAAAAGGTGGAGGTCAGGCAACTGTGTAAGAAGGACGCGGCCGAGTCTTTGGAACTCAGCCGGTTAGAGCAGGTTGCCGGCGAGAAATCGGACTTAGGGCGTGCCGGAGGGCCTGCGCCGGATAGCGTCGCGCACCGCCTGGATCAATTCCGGCGGCGGGCAGGGCTTTTGCAGGAAGGTGACGTTCAGAGCGTCATATTCCTGCTCCGCCTCGGCCATGCCGGTAACTACGATGACCGGGACGTGAGAATTGATGCGGCGCAGTTCGCGGACAAAATCAGCGCCACTGGCGCCGGGCATAACGTGGTCGGTGACGATGACGCCGAGGCGGCTGGCCAGGGCAGGCGAGCGCAGCAGAGCCAGCGCGCCCTCCACGTTGGTGGCGATGGAAACAGGGAAGCCAGCTTCGCGGAGCACCAGCTCGCGAATGGTCAGTTGCGAAGGATTGTCGTCAATCAGCAGTACTTCGCGTTCCATGCTCCCGGCTCGGCGCGCTTGCGATTTGCGCAGCACGCTATCTGGCTTGCGATGCCGGCTCAGGCGGTACGGTTGGCGAACCGCGCCCGCACCTCAGCTTCGGCCCGCAGCCAGTCCTCATGATGACGGCCATGTTCCCCACCGCGCTCCTGGAAAAGTTCATAAGCGCGGCGGCGGATCTCCTCTTCCAGGTTGCCGTTACCGCTGGAAGACTTTCGAAGTTCCTTC
>DASVBI010000474.1:0-5776 GCA_036375915.1 Terriglobales bacterium
AACTGTCCGCGAACATGCCCAGTATGCCGGCGGCAAAAGTTACAGCTATCCAGTGGCGGGGCACCAGGTGGGCGGTGGCGCAAATCAGCGCCAGCAACACTGAAGCCGCAATGCCTGCCAGGGTGCCGGGCAGGCTGATGCCGCCATCGGTGCCGGCGGGCACCACCTCCCAGGTGGTAATCAGATAGGCGCGGCTTCCGCTAGCCTGGCCGTATTCGCTGGAAACCGTGTCCGCAGCCGCTTCCGCCAGCGCTGCGGAGACTCCCAGCAGCCACAGTTCCGGCCGGCGGGCCAGCACTGAGGCCACGCCGCAGGCCGTGGCCGTCCCCAGGTTGGCCAGAACCTGGGAAGCAGTGCGCCCTGCCCGGCGCTCAGCCGTGCCCAGGAACTGCTTGTGGCGGTAGCCCAGGCGGGTGGTGAGAAAAGCCAGTACAAATACCCCCGCCACTGCTGCAAACGCCCCTGGGCCAGCGGTAATGTACAGCAGCCAGGTGACGATTACCCCTGCCACGGCTCCTGAAAGGTCCACGGCCCGCAGAAGCCTGGCCACGAGGCCAAAAACCACCGTTACCGCCAAAGCTGGCCAGAAATGCCGCTCCAGGGCGGCTAAAACGCTGGGTTCAGGCCACGGGATTAATGCTAAGTATATTGCAATCAACTACATACCTCAATATTTCGTGAGCTTATGCCGGCTCTTAGCCATAAGCCCGACGGCGCTGCGCATCCTATCAGAGTCCTCTGGGCGACGACACCCGCACCTCGGAGGGCACCTACGAGCGAGTATTTGCCTCGCCCTGGGGGCAGTGTAAACTGCTGTCCCCTGCAATCCGCAGGCAATGGGGAGCAAGATATGGCGGCTTCGGTGTGGTCGGGTTATTTGACCTTTGGTCTCATCTCCATGCCGGTACGGCTGTTTTCCGGCGCCCGCAGCAGCGGTATTTCCTTCAACATGCTGCACCGGGACGATCATGCTCGCGTGAAGCAGCAGCTCACCTGCTCCGCCGATGGCAAGGTCCTGGAGCGCAATGAGATCGTCAAGGGCTACGAGTACCGCAAAGGCGAGTACGTCATCATCGAGCCGGATGAGATCAAGAAAATCGAGCCCAAAACCGCCAAGACCATGGAAATCCTGGAGTTCGTCAAGTCCGACGAGGTGGATCCCATCTACTTTGAATCCTCCTATTACCTGGTGGCGGAAGAGGCAGGCCGCCGGCCTTACGCCCTGCTGACCAAGGCGCTGGAGGAGACCAGGTACGTCGCCATCGCCAAGATCACCATGCACAATCGCGAGTACACGGTGTTCCTGCGGCCTTACGAAGGCGGGATGATGCTGCACACCATGTACTATTCCGACGAAATTCGCCAGGTGGAGGAGTTCGGAAAGCCGGACGTGGAACTAAAAGAAGCCGAAGTCAAGGTGGCGCACCAACTCATTGAAGCTCTGGCCGACAAGTGGGACCCCAAGAAGTATTACGACACCTACGAAGCCAACCTGAAGAAGCTGATCGAGGCCAAGCTGGAGGGTGGCGAGGTAGCCGAGGTAGAAAAGCCGGCCAAGATGGCTCCCGTGGTGGACCTGATGGCGGCGTTGAAGCAAAGCCTGGCGCAGATGGAAGGCAAGAAGAAGCCGGCGGCGCGCGTGGCCGAGGCGCAAAAGGCATCGGAGACCCAAATCACCAGCGGCACCGAACATCACCGCTCCACGCGGCGCCGGCGTTCAGCGTAGAAGCAGTTCTCAGTTGTCAGCAGCGCCGGCGTCCCGCCCTCGCCGTCCTTCAGGCAGCACCACACGAGTAACCAAGCGCGGTCTTGCTCCCTGCGCGAATGGTGTAATAGTTCTTCGCAGGAGACAAACGCCCATGAAAAATCTTCTGATTCTGGTGCTGCTTCTGCTGTGCCTGCCGCTTCTTGCCAGCCGCGAACAGAATGTACTCTCCCGAATTGACAAGCTCCATTTGGGCGGACGCTACGACATTCTGGTGGTTCAGGATGCCGACACAGGCGCCCGCTGCTACGTAGTCACGGACAGCGATTCCAACAAGAACGAGAGCCCCAGCGCGATAAGCTGTCTGCCCAAAGCCACACAGTAGCTTTGTATCAGGGCATGACTTAAGTTATGCCTCGCCAGGCGCCCCGGTGCCCGGCTTTAGCCGTTGTGCCCCGTCCCCAGCGCCGGAAGGCGCATCTCTCCAACGGCTCTGATCGGCATGACTGAAGCCATGCTCTGATACGAGTCCTCCGTTGAAAGTCCCAGGCTGATTTTTCGAGGGAGCAAAAGCGTTGCAGCCAGGATGCGATGCGCGACCACGATCTACATAAATAATCAAAGCTCAGCCGCCCCGGAACCTGCGGAACTACTTCCCGCCCTGCGTTTTTCCACTGATTATCTGGATAAGACCCAGGACTCCCCCCGCGGGTCTTGAGGAGAACCATGTTCGCAGCTCAACCCGAGCGGCGCCGCATGCAGCGCTGCGATCTGCGGGAGCCGGTGACCATCAAGTTCTGGGAGCACGGTCCGCGGGAAGTTAGCGGGACGGTGCTGAATGCCAGTCCCGACGGAGTCTTCCTGGAGAGCAACCGGGAGATTCCACCGCACTCGCTGCTGGAGTTGGTGTTCCTGTTTCCCGCCACCCTGCGTTCGCCGGGAGTGCGCTTTTTGTGCCAGTGCCGGATGGTGCGCCACGTGCCGCAGCCCGCGGGCAAACATGGACTGGCGCTGGCCATTGTGCGTACGGAAAGCGAACGGCTGGCGCGGCGCGAGCCGCAGCCGGATTCATCCTGGAGTCTTGGTGATTTTGCTCTGGCCGAACCATGAACCTTCCCTGGGGACGTACCCGCAAAATAGAGGCGGGCGCTGAGGCGCCGCCGGAACGCCGCCGCTGCATGCGCCATCGCGTGCACGCACCCGCTTTTGCCAGCTTCGACGGAGTTACCGGCGGCATGGTGCTGGACCTGAGCGAGCAGGGCATGTCCATGCAGACCGCGGCACCCCAGAAAGTGACGCGGCCCATCAACCTGCACCTGAACCTTCCCGACCCGGTCACCAACCTGGAAACCACCGGCTATATCGCCTGGGCGGACGCCTTCGGGCGGGCGGGAGTGCGCTTTTCCGAATTGCCGGAGGAGCCGCGGCGCAGGCTCAATCAGTGGCTGGCCATGAATGCCGGCGCTCCCAGCCGCACCGCGCCCAAGCTGGCGGTGGCGGAGCAGGTGGAGAAACCAACCCGGGCCCCGAATGGTCACGAGCCGCTGGCGGTCAGCCTGGAACCGGAAGCGGCCAACACCCAGCGCGCGCCGGAATCCACCACCGTGCAATACGAATTCGCTTCGCTGGGCTCCGACCTGGATGCGGCGCTGCGCCTGATCGTCAAAAAGGTGCGTTCGCTGACCCGGGCGACGGGTGCGGCCATCGCCCTGACCCAGAATGGGCAGATGGTGTGCCGTGCGCGCTCCGGCTTGATTGCCCCGCCCCTGGGCACCCTGATTGACGTGAACTCCGGCTTTACCGGGGAGTGTCTGCGCAGCGGCAAAGCTCTGCGTTGCGATAACAGCGAGACCGATTCCCGGGTGGACGCGGAAACCTGCCGCCGCATTGGCGTGCGCTCCATTCTGGCCGCGCCCATCCAGTATGAGCGCGATATCGTGGGTATTATCGAGGTGTTCTCGGGCGACGCTTTCGCCTTCGACGAAGGCGATGTGGCCGTGCTGCAACGCCTGGCCCAGACGGTGCTGCTGGCCATGAGCCAGTCGGCGACCCTCAACCTGTGCTGAAGCCGTTCACCGCACAAGATTGACGATTGAAGAACGACGATTGAAAGGCTCAGCCTCTGACGGGTTTTTATTCGTCAATCTTCAATCCTCAATTTTTCTTTGGGCTATGTCTTCTTCGATTTACGCCGTGGCTTGCTGGGGCGCCGGGACACAGACACAGGGAAGACGCGGGCGAAGATTTTATCCACGTTGCGCAACTGGCGCTTCAAGTCAAAAGCGCGCTCAATCTGGGCCCGCGGCACACGCTTGGTGATTTCCTTGTCCTTCAGCACCAGCTCGCGGAAATTCCTGCCTTCCTGCCAGGCGCGCATGGCATGGCGCTGCACCATGCGATAAGCCTCCTCCCGGGAGACGCCGTGCTCCACCAGGTCGAGCAGAAGCTGTCCGCTGAATACCAGCCCGCCTGAGCTTTCCAGGTTCTGCAGCATACGTTCCGGATAAACAAACATGGTGTCTACCAGGCTGGTGGTCTTGGCCAGCATGTAATCCAGAAGGGTGGTGGAATCGGGCAGGATGATGCGCTCGACCGAGGAGTGGGAGATATCGCGTTCGTGCCAAAGGGCCACGTTCTCAAAGGCGGCCTGGGCGTTCGCGCGGACTACGCGGGCCAACCCGCTGATCTGCTCACAGGTCACCGGGTTGCGCTTATGGGGCATGGCGGAGGAGCCTTTCTGCTTTTCGCTGAAGTACTCTTCGGCCTCCCGCACTTCGGTGCGCTGCAAGTGGCGAATTTCGGTGGCGATTTTGTCCAGCGTGCAGGCCACCACCGCCAGGGTGGCCACATAGTTGGCGTGCAGGTCGCGCTGAATGACCTGGGAGGTAATGGGCGCCGCCCTCAGCCCCAGGCGGGCGCAGATTTTTTCTTCCAGTTCGGGGCTGAGGTGGGCAAAGTTGCCCACGGCGCCGGAGAACTTGCCCACGCGCATTTCCTCCGCCGCGTGCTGGAAACGCGCCAGGTCGCGCTCGGCCTCGTCGTACCAGTTGGCCAGCTTCAGGCCGAAGGTGATGGGCTCGGCGTGCACCCCGTGAGTGCGGCCGACCATGGGCGTGTCCTTGAACTCGAAGGCGCGGCGCTGCAGCACCTCAATCAGGTTGCGCAAATCCTGCAGGATGATGCGCGAGGCCTGTCCGATGAGCAGGGCCTGGGCCGTATCCACCACGTCGTTGGAGGTTAGGCCGTAGTGGAACCAGCGGGCTTCCGGGCCGACAATTTCGGCCACGGCGGTAGTGAAGGCGATGACGTCATGGCGAACCTCGGCCTCGATGGCGTGGATACGTTCCAGGCTGAAGTCGGCCTTTTCGCGGATGGCGCGGGCGGCATCCTTGGGCACCAGTCCGGCCTCGGCCAGGGTTTCCGTGGCCGCCACCTCCACCGCCAGCCAGGTGCGAAAACGGTTCTCCTCACTCCAGATGCGCCCCATTTCGGCGCGGGTATAACGCGGGATCAAGGCCAGGCTCCTCCTGAATGTAAAGAACAGTGGATTCTAAATGCTGGCCGGTCTTCCCGGAAGCTAATCCTGAAGGGGTGCCCCGGGGATGTCCGGCGGAGGCGGGCGGGAGGGCAAAGGTCGGCTTACGACATAGAGGTGACCTTGGTGTCATCGAGACGATAAAAATGCTTTTATGTCGTGATACGATACCGCATCCGATATAATCAGGCAGCAGTGGAGCGACTATGGACATCAAAACACGAGACTACGAATCGCTGGCCGAATTACGCTACCAGATTCGCAGATTCCTCCGCTTCAGCGAACAGGTGGCGCGCAACGCGGGCCTGGAGCCGCGCCAGCATCAGCTCATGCTGGCGTTGAAGGGTCTGCCCAGGGAGGCGCGGCCGCGCATCGGGGAAATGGCCGACCGGCTGCAGATCCAGCACCACAGCACGGTGGAACTGGTGAACCGGCTGGCGGCGCACGGCTTCGTGAAGCGGCACCGAGGGGGGGTTGACCGGAGAGAGGTCTTGCTTTCCTTGACGCCCAAGGGAGAACGGGTCCTGCGTGACCTT
>DASVBI010000411.1:0-4174 GCA_036375915.1 Terriglobales bacterium
CCCGATTTGGCACCTGGAGTTAAATTTTTCTTCTTGTCAGCCCTCCTTCTCCGCCCCCAGAGGTTTAGCCTTTTTCTATCTGCTCAGGAACGTCACCATCTGGCGCAACCGACCCTTCCCCGCCCTTGGCGGGTTTGATGAGGGACCCCAATCTCGTTGCAAAGGAGAGCTTTCATATGTTTGCACGCATGCTGGAAGGCAATGTGAAGCTGGAGAAGAAACCCGAATTCCTCACCAAAGTGCGCGATGAGATCCTGCCCATCCTCAGGAGGCAGATGGGATTCGTGGACATCATCGGCCTGGAGAATGAGACCAAACCGGAGAAGTTCTGCATTATCAGCCTGTGGCACACCAAGGCTGACGCCGAACGCTATGAGCGCGAAGCGTTCCACAAGGTAAACGAAATCACGAAACCCTTCCTGACCATGCCGCTGGTGGTCAATACCTTCAAAGTGGAAACCACCATCTCCGAGCATGTGATTGCGGCAGTGGCGGCTTGAACGGCAAGCCCTCACTGCGCAAACGGCCCCGGCATTCGCCCCGCCGGGGCCGCTTTGTAAGGGGTGTTTCGACTCGGGCATGCGCCCTCGCCCAACATGACAGACACATTCTTTGGAAGTAGAAAATGAAAATGCAGGGGATTACGGCGCGCTTGCGGCTTTCGCCTTGACCACGTTCTGCAACTCCTTGGCCGCATCCGGAGAAAGTTCGACAAACTCTATGCCCATGCCCATGGTGGGGTGCACCACACGCACCACGCCAGGCAGACGAACGCGCGTGGCCGCCGCCTGAAATAGCACCTCTACCTGGGTGCCCACCGGTTCCGGGGTAAGGGTCTCCATGTAGCATCCGCTCAGGCTGATGTCGCTAAGGAAACCCCGCAGCGGAGCGTTACTTCCGCGCTTGCAAAATTGCGCTTCGCAGCGGAAATCGTAGCGGGTTGCCGGACGTTTCTCCACTCTGCCAAATTTAATCATGACTCCCACCCCAGGTCACAAGTTACGAAAGGCGTTTGCCGCTTGTCTCCACCTGCTTATCGCCTTCCAGAAGAGCCGTCCTTACGATAATCTGGCCTGCCTTTTACAGGAGCGAAGCCATGTCTGACACCTCTGCCGCCTACCTCTCCGAAGCGGTTCGAGCCCTGCGCGCCTACAAGAAACTGGCGGAAGGCGCGCTGGCTCAGATCAACGACGAGGAGTTCTTTCGCAAGCCTGACCCCGAGTCGCTCAGTTGCGCTCTGCTGGCAAAGCATATTGCTGGCAATCTGCGTTCGCGTTTTACCGATTTCTTGACCAGCGACGGGGAAAAGCCCGACCGCCGTCGCGACCAGGAATTCGAGGATGCCTCAGGCGCCACCAGGGCCAGCCTGATGCGCTCCTGGGAGGAGAACTGGACAATTCTGTTCCGCAGCCTGGAGGCGTTGCGCCCGGAGGACCTGGAGCGTGCCGTTACTATTCGCGGCGAGTCGTATTCCGTGCTCAAGGCCCTCAACGTGGCCTCGCTGCACTATGCCTACCACATCGGCCAGATCGCCTATTTGGCCAAGCACCTTTGTGGGCCGCGGTGGAAGTCACTCAGCGTGCCCAAGCCGGGCCAGGAAAAATATAAAACGTGATTGCAGGCAAATGACAGAAGGCATGCCCCTAGGCCAAAGCCGCGTGCCCGCGCGAATGTTAAAATCAGAGGTTTCCTGCTGCACTCCGCATCCCCCGGCGCGTAGGAACGGAAGGTGAGAAACCTCAATGGCTGAAACCATGCTGGCCGTGGTGAAGCCCGAGCCGAAGCCGGGCGCCGAAGTACGCGATGTTGCCATCCCCAAAATCGGGCTTACCGACGTTCTGGTCAAAGTAAAGGTCGCCTCCGTCTGCGGCACCGACCTGCACATCTACAACTGGGACCCCTGGGCGCAGCGCCGCATCCACCCGCCGCTCATTCCCGGACATGAATTCTGCGGGGTAGTGGCCGCGGTAGGCGCCGAGGTTACCAGCGTCAAGGAAGGCGACTTCGTTTCCGCGGAAATGCACGTGGCCTGCGGCAAGTGCCTGCAGTGCCGCACCGGCGAAGCGCACATCTGCCAGTTCGTGAAGATCATCGGGGTGGACGACAATGGCGCCTTCGCCGAGTACGTGCGCATCCCCGAATCCAACATCTGGAAGCTGGACCCGGAGATTCCTCAGGAATACGCCTCCATCCTCGATCCCCTGGGCAATGCCGTGCACACCGTGCTGGCCGGGGAAATCGCGGCCAAGACTGTAGCCATTACCGGCTGCGGCCCCATTGGACTTTTTGCCATTGCGGTGGCCCGGGCCGTGGGCGCCACCGCGGTTTACGCCATCGAGACCAACCAGTACCGCCGCAAGATTGCCCAGCAGATGAAGGCGGATTACGTCCTCGATCCCAAAGCCGAGGACGTACGAACATTCGTGATGGACCACACCGGTGGCCAGGGCGTGGATGTGGTGCTGGAGATGGCGGGCCACCCGGACGCCATCCGAACAGCTTTCAACATCGTGCGCCGCGGCGGCCGCATTTCTCTCCTTGGCCTTACCTCCAAGCCCATCGCCTTGAACTTCTCCGAAGACATCATTTTTAAGGGCATCACCATTCAGGGCATTAATGGACGGCGAATGTACCAGACCTGGTACCAGATGACAGCGCTGCTCAAGGCGGGCAAACTCGACCTTCATCCCGTTATCACCGACCGCATGGCTATGAAGGACTTCAGCAAAGGTATGGAGCGGTTGCGCACGGGCGAGGCCAGCAAAATCCTGCTCTATCCGAATGGCGTGAAGTGACCGCGTTTGGCTGGGCGTCTGAGCCCAGCCGCGGTCATCCTGAGCGCAGCGAAGGATCTCAAAACCCACCTTCACCACAGAGACGCAGAGGCGCAGAGAAGGCCAGTAGCTGGGCAGTTAGTTGCTGGTAGCCGGCATTTCGGAACTGGGTGCGCCAACTACTAACCACCAGCTACCTGTTTATCCTTGTGTCCTCTGTGGTGAATCATTCTTGGTCGAGTTTCAGTGCGGTGGAATTCATGCAGTAGCGCAACCCGGTGGGCGGGGGGCCGTCTTCGAAAACGTGCCCCAGGTGAGCCCCGCAGCGGGCGCAGCGCGCTTCCGTTCGCACCATCCCATGACTACGGTCAACTTGGGCTTCCACCCTGTCTTCTTCCAGCGGCTGCCAGAAGCTGGGCCAGCCTGTACCTGATTCGTATTTGGTGTCGGAACTGAACAGCGGCTCTCCACAGCACACGCACTTATAGGTGCCGTGTTCCTTGGCATTCCAGTAGCGCCCGCTGAAGGCCGGCTCGGTGCCCTTCTGCCGGGTAACGTAGTACTCCTCCGGCGATAGCTGCTGGCGCCATTCCGCATCGGATTTGGTGATCTTCTCGGCCATTGGTGAAAAAGGAGTCAGTTATCAGCGGTCGGGAGTCAGCAAAATCTTGGCGAGCTGCCACTGTGACAGACAGTTACCAACTACCAGCTACTAATCACCAACTACCCTGACTCCTGACTCCCGACTCCTGACTACTCGAGTTTCGCACTCATCGTGATCTTCGCATTCAGCACTTTGGAAACCGGGCAGCCCGCCTTGGCGGCCTCTGCCGCCTTCTGAAATGCTGCCGCATCCGCCTTGGGGACCTTCCCGGTCACATCCAGATGAACGGCGGTAATAGTCCAGCCCGAATCGAGCTTCTCCATGGTTAGAGTCGCGTTGGTCTTGATGCTATCCGGGGTCAAGCCCGCATTGCCCAGTTGCGCCGAAAGCGCCATGGAGAAGCAGCCCGCGTGCGCGGCCGCAATCAGTTCTTCCGGGTTGGTGCCCGGCTGGTCGCCAAAGCGCGTCCCGAACGAAAATGGGGTCTTGGAAAACACTCCGCTGCTGGAGGAAACCGCTCCTGAGCCTTCCTTCAAACTTCCCTTCCACTCCGCGCTTGCCTTGCGTTGCATTCCGCTCTCCTCGTTTCAAGATATAAGTGCAAACCATACATTGTATTAGGTGGAGATTCGATTGGGCAAAGCGAGGAGGGAGGAGTCGTTGAAGCGTAGCTGGTAGTTTGTAGTCGGTAGTTGGTTGACCCCAAGTGCAAGCCTGGACCATCCAGCTACCAACTACCAGCTACTTACTACTGGTTATGTGGAAGATCACTCGACCAGGAATCGGCCACAATTTG
>DASVBI010000122.1:0-3293 GCA_036375915.1 Terriglobales bacterium
GCATTCACCGAGGCGCGCACCTGCTCCGGATTGCGGTCGGTGATGGCGGCGATCTCCTGTATCGTGAAACCCTCAATGGCGTTGAGGATGAAGGCTTCGCGACTTTCGCGGGGGGCGCTGAGCAGGGCCGCCTCCACCAAAGTGATCATCTCATCGGAAGCGGCAATGTCTTCGGGGGTGGCGGTACCGCGGTCGGGAATGACGTCCTGGGCAATGAGTTGCTCGTCGGGCTGATGGTACTGCAACTGGGGCTCGTCGCTGGCGCGCACGTTGGGAGCGCGCTGGCTCCGCTGCAGGGGAACGTCTCCCGGAGCTTCACTGGCGCGTGCGGCCAGATCGTCAATGGCGCGCATGGAAAGGCGATACAGCCAGGGCTCCAGGGAAAGACGCTCGGGCTTTTCCAGCCCGTCGCCCAGAGCATTGGCCACCGCTTCATTGATGATCTCCGATGGAGTCAGCGTCTCCGGAGCCAACTGGTCCACGCTCTCGCGATAGCGCAGCTCGCGTTCCACGAAGCGCTGCAGCCGGTTGAGGTTGGCGTTCACATAGGTGCTGATGTCCTCGCTGGAAACCGTGGGCGGCTGCACCGCCGCGACGGTTTCTTCAAAGGGCACCTGCGGCTGGGGTCGCGACCGCCCCCCACGCCGCCAGCGCGGCCACTTGTGGGTGTTGCGCAGGTGGTCCTTGTGCTTAATCAGCTGCTCCACCAGGTCCTCGAATGCGCCTTTGAGGGCAGTGGTGGCGTTGGGCGAACGCTCCTGGGCCGCCATTTGCCCGGAGGGCAAGCGCAGATTCAGCGAGACCAGAAAGCCTTCTCGCACCGAATTCTGCTCCACGATGCCCCGCAAGTGCACCAGTTCCGGGCGAAAGACCTGCAGCCGCTTACGAATCTTCTCTACTTGTTGGTTGATTTCTTTTTCCAGGTCGGGAGTCTTATTAACTTTGTAGCTAAAATGGACGTTCATGCAAGCCTCGAAAGCCGGGTGGAGAACCCGTGCTGCTGAAGTCCCTACAAGAGAATTCTACACCTCCTCCAGTAGAAGCACTCGGGAATTGAGAAGTTGCTTTCCCGGCTTGGGAAAGGGGATGATTTTGGTCCTGCGGGCTCCCGGCTTGAGGTCGGCTGTTATTCTGTTTTGCCAGACTTCCCCGCCGTGCTACAAGGGAGAAAATCACATCTGGGCCCCAGCCCTGGAACCGGAGTACCGGAGCCGAAGTGAACCACTATCTTCTTTCCCTGCTTTTAGGAATCATTGAAGGCCTGACCGAATTTTTGCCCGTCAGTTCGACCGCCCACCTGCGGCTCTCCGAGGCCTTTCTGGGCGTGGACCTTTCCAGAGGCTATTGGAAGATGTATTCCATCGTCATCCAGTTGGGCGCCATCCTCTGTCTTCCCATCTATTTCCGCGAGCGCATCCGCGAATTTGTGGCCACCTTTCCCCGTGGGCGCGATGGCAAACACACCATCTGGACTCACCCTCTCAGCCTGACCACGGTTGCTTTCGTGTTCACTGCCGTTCCCGCACTGCTGCTGGAGAAGGAGATTGGCAAGAACCTGGAAAATGTGCACGTTATGGCCGGGTCGCTGGTAGTGGGCGGACTGATCATGTGGATTGTGGACGCCATGTATGGGCCGCCCCGTCCGCTGCCCGCCCGTTCCCTGGGCGCCTCCGCCGGGGCCAGTGCCCGGGTGCTGGGCTACAAGACCGAGCAGGTGGAGCAAATGAGTTTGGGCCAGGCCATCTGGATTGGCATCTGCCAGATTTTTTCCGCTGTCTTCCCCGGGACTTCGCGGTCCATGGCCACCATTGCCGGCGGCCAGGTCACGGGTATGTCGCGGCCGGCGGCGCTGGAATTTTCTTTTTTTCTCTCCCTTCCCACCATGGTGGCGGCCACCGGCTACGACCTGTTCAAGTCGTTTCACCACAAGCCCGGCGCTACAGATATCGGCATTGCCCCGCACACCGGGCAGGAGTGGATGGTGCTGACCATTGGCTTTGTGGTTTCGTTCATCGTGGCCTATTGCGTAGTCGCCTGGTTCATGAATTGGGTGCGCAAACGCGGCTTCGTGCCCTTTGCCGTCTACCGCATCGTGCTGGGAATCGCGGTTTTCGCCTGGGCCGCCAGAATGGCGGTACGCTGAAGCTTATGTGGCGCAGTCGCCCCTTCGACTCTGCTCAGGGCAGGCTTCCGCCCGCCAGGCAATCGGAAACTCAGCGAGTTACGCCTCCGGTGGTATCTGAGTTGGTGCGCGGTGCATCTCCATGCAGGTAGAGACGTTACTTGTGACTTCCGCGTTTCCCCTATTCATCCTCAGAGGTTGCACGAATGAGAACTAACTCGGCACACTCCCTGTAACTTTCCCATTTCCCGCAGCCGACTTTCTGGCATAATTCTCCTGCTCTGGCGTATTTCGTGCACCCAAGGTGGTTGGGAGTGCCTGTGTGCCGGCACGGGACCGCCACCGGTGAATACGCCCATGAAGTATTTCTCCAGCGCATTCGTTCCGACCAGCAACCGCCGGCTCAACGAGCTGATCGGTTTCCTGCTGTTCGTCTCCGCGATCCTTCTTTTCCTTGCACTGGCTTCTTACTCGCCCCTGGACCCTTCCTTTAACAGCGCCTCGACGCTGACCGGCGCCCATGCGGCGCGCAACTGGGTAGGCCTGGTGGGCGCCATTGCTTCCGACCTGCTGCTGCAGTTCTTTGGAATCGGCGTTTTCCTGGCGCCCTTTCTGCTGGCCCTGCTGGGGGCGCGCTGGTTCCGCTCCCGCCGCACCGCATCACCGGTGGCCAAGTCCCTGGGGGCAATTTGGCTGCAGATTTTTGTTCCCGCGCTGCTGGCGCTGTTGCCGGGTCACCTGCGCTGGCGGCATATGATTCCCATTGAAGGCCTGCTGGGCAGGATTGTCGGCGACTTCCTCATCCATTACTTGAACCTGCTGGGCGCTTACATCGTGTGCGCCAGCGTGATCGCGGTGGCGCTGTACTTCTCTACCGCTTTCTCGTTTGGCACCGCCAAGGCTTGGGCGGCGGCGCATTGCGGTTTCATCATTGCGCTTATGGAGCGCTGGCGGGATTGGCGTGTCACGCGCGAGAAAGAACGGCTGCAGAAGGAACTGGATAAGCGCCGTTCCACCAAGCCCCTGGTAACCGCCCAACTTGTGCCCGCCAGGCAATCGCCCGTGCTGCCCCGCACCGGCATCGAGAAGGTGGACCAGGAGCGCATGGAAGCCCTCTCTCGCGAAGCCGCCAAGGTGCTGGGCACGGAGCCGCCCCAGCCCGAACTGGAGC
>DASVBI010000268.1:0-4291 GCA_036375915.1 Terriglobales bacterium
TGGCCTTTGTTTTTGCCCTGCTGGTGCTGAGCCTGGCGCCGGGGAGCGGCGATGGCAAGGTCAGGGTCACCACCTACCACAACAACCCCGCCCGCCAGGGCAGCAATATTCTGGAAACCATTCTCCGCCCCGATAACGTCAATGCGCGGCAATTTGGCAAGATTTTCACCCAGCCCGTGGATGGCTACGTCTACACCCAGCCGCTCTACCTGCCCGATGTTCGCGTGCCCCATAAAGGCGCGCATAACGTGGTATTCGTGGCCACCGAGCATGATAGTGTCTACGCCTTCGATGCTGACGAAGCGGAGGGGGTGAACGCCGCGCCGTTGTGGAAGACCAGCTTTATCGATCCCGCCGCCGGCATCAAGCCGGCTGCCGCGCAGGACGTGAACGAATACGGGTGCTCCGATATCGTGCCCGAAATCGGCATTACGGGCACGCCGGTGATTGATGCCGCGGCCGGCATTCTGTACCTGGTGAGCAAGACGGAAGAAAACGGCCAGATCGTGCAGCGCCTGCATGCGCTGGACGTGCGCACCGGGGCAGAGCGACTGGGCGGGCCGGTGGTGATATCGGCGGCGGTGCCGGGCACGGGGGCGGCATCCAGCGGCGGCGTGGTGCGCTTCGATCCCCTGCGCGAGCATCAGCGTGCCGGTCTTCTGCTGCAGGATGGATTGGTGTACATCGCCTGGGCCTCGCATTGCGACGGCTGGCCCTACCACGGCTGGGTCATGGCCTATGACGCCCGCACTTTGCGCCAGATTGCCGCCTGGAACGCCACGCCCAATGGCGTGGGCGGCGGCATCTGGCAATCGGGCGCCGCGCCGGCAGGCGACGGGAAAGACATTTATTTCGCCACCGGAAACGGCGTCTTCGATGCTTTCCCCAAAGGAGGTTTGAATTTCGGCAACAGCGTGGTCCGGCTGGGCATGAGCAACGGCCGCTCTTTTTCCGTGCTGGATTACTTTACCCCTTATGACCAGGAGGCGCTCAATGCCAGCGATATCGAGCCCGGCTCCGGCGGGGTGGTGCTGCTGCCGCGCCTGAGCGCCCTGCGCGGCAAGCAGTTGATGGCGGTGACGGGAAAGTCGGGAACCATTTACCTGCTGGACGCGGGCCACATGGGGAAATTCGACCCGACCGGCGACACCGGCATCGTGCAGTCCATCCCCCTGGCCAGTGCCGGCGTCTGGGGGACCCCAGCGTGGTGGAACGGCACGCTATACGTAGGCGGAACCTGGGACACGCTGAAGGCCTTCAAATTCGATTCCCAGAACAGCAATTTTGCCGTGGTACCCGAATCCCAATCCTCTACCTCGTTTCAGTTTCCCGGGCCCACTCCCTCCATTTCTGCCAACGGCAACCACAGCGGGATCGTGTGGATTGTCCAGGCCGACGGCTACGTGGATGGCAGCTCCGAGATTCTGCGCGCCTACGACGCCACCGATCTGCAAAAGGAGCTGTACAACAGCAATGAGAACCCGCAGCGCGACAACCCGGGCGGGGCGGTGAAGTTTGCCGTGCCTACTATCGCCAACGGCAAGGTTTACGTGGGCGCCAAGGGGCAGTTGAGCGTGTACGGGCTGCGCTAGCGGCGATTCGGTTCATCAGATGGTTCGGCAAGACGTCGCGAGCGACGTCTCTGCCAATGTGCATCTTCACTCGAAATTGTCCGGATTCTGAGGAGAGACGTAACTTGTTACGTCTCTGTCCTGTAAGGCGCAAGGTCCCTCCACTCGCGCTGGTCTCGCAAGCTCGACTCGCGCTCGGTCGGGATGACAGAGCGAAAGCGACGGACAAGTCCTACGGCGCGGCTGCGGCCCGCACCTTCCCTGGCGGCTGGCTGGCCAGCAGGATCATGGTTTCCAGGGTGCGCGGCTTTTGCGCGTCGGTCACAATCAGATAGCGCTGTTTGCCGTTAGCGTCGGGGGTGAACTTTGTTCCGCCATCGGGCAGGACCGTAATCTTGCCGGGAGGCGAGAGATTGAAAAATCCGCGGCCCGGCCACACCGCGTAGAGCGCCGCGGTCAAATCCCAGGTCGGGCGGTCGTAGGGCATCTTCATCAGCAGCCGGTAGCCCTCGGCCACAGGATGGTCGGGCACATAGGTGAAGTCGTGCTCGATGCTGCTGGCGGGGAAGAGCATGGCCAGGCCCACTTCGAAGCCGCTGACCACAAGCGGCGTGGGCCACTCCGCAAACAGCTTGCTGGCTGAGGGCACATCGGTTTCCACGTTGAACTCGGGCTTAGTGGAAACGTAATTACCCGCCATGGCCACCAGGAGACGTACTTTCTTCGCCGCCAGATCGCGGCCGGAGAGCGGGCTGGCGCTGTCGCCGCGCGAATCCAGCAGGCGCGCCAGGTTCGTGCTGAAACCCGTCTGCACGATGACCACGCTGCCATCCGGCTGTTGCGCCAGAACCTTCCTCAGAAGGCCGACAGATTCGGGCGCCTGGCCGCCGTCGGTAATTTTGTGCGGGTAAACATAGCTGCCGTCCGGCCGTTTGCGCTCCGACGGACCCTGGATCATGGGATTGCTTTGCGGCGTCTTGCCGTTATGCACCACGCCGATGGGAATATCGCCGCGTCCATAAAACCTATTCACCAGGTCCACGTAAGGCGCGGCCCAGCGGTTGTCCTTGGTAATAGTCACAGCCAGCAGTCTGGACTCCCCGCGGCTTTCCAAAGCGTGCAGCATGGCCAGGGCCAGGGCGTCGTCAATGTCGTTGCCCATGTCGGTATCAAAAATAATCCGCACCGGCTGGGCGGCAGCCAGCGAAGAGAAGGCCAGTATGAGGAGAATGATGCAAGCCTTGCGCGCGATCACAGGCTTTGTTCCTTTGGCACCTGGGGTTTCTAGCATGACATAATCTCGGCCATCCTGCACGGCTTCCATGGCCAGGCGTCACTCTGAGGCGCTTAAGCGCCGAAGAATCTCGCGTGCACCACATAGAACCGTGCCACTGCACGCGAGGTGCTTCGGCTCTAAAGGACCTCAGTATGACGCCGGGAAAGGGGTCCGTTGCACGGGGCGAAGCCCCGTACCGCACGCGGGCGAGGGCGCCTGTGCCCACGCACTTCCCACATGCTGTGGATATTTGGGTGTCGCCCCAGCCCCAGCAGCTAGGTAGAATGGAGCTAACGAAATCCCAATTCTAAGTAGCTTTCCTGAGGGGCATGGCCGAACAGTTCATCCATCTTCACCTGCATACTGATTATTCGCTGCTCGACGGCGCCTGCGACGTGCACAAGCTGGTGGAGCGGGTGCATGCGCTGGGTATGCCGGCGGTGGCCATGACCGACCACGGCAACATCTTCGGCGCGGTGGACTTTTTCAATGCCGCCAGCAAGCATGGGGTCAAGCCCATCATCGGCTGCGAACTTTACGTCTGCAAAAAGGACGACCACCGCACCGACCGCACTCCCCCCGACGGCGACACCTACAACCACCTGCTGGTGCTGGCGGAGAACGAAGAAGGCTACCGCAACCTGGCCAAGATCACCTCGGAAGCTTCGCTTCATGGCTTCTACTACAAACCGCGCGTCAGCAAGAAGTTTCTGGCCGAGCACACCCGGGGACTGATTGCCCTTTCCGGCTGCCTGAAGGGCGAGGTTTGCGAGCGGCTGACGGAAGGGAAGTATGAAGAGGCGAAGAAGGCGGCGGCTTTCTACCGCGAGATCTTCGGCCCGCAGAACTTCTTCGTCGAAATCCAGGATCAGGGCCTGGAGATGGAACGCCGCATCCACAAGGACCTGTTCCGCCTGGGCCAGGAACTGGGCACGCCGCTGGTGGCCACCAATGACAGCCACTACCTGTGCGAGGAAGACGCCCAAGCCCAGGACGTGATGGTGTGCATCCAGACCGGCAAGTCCATCCAGGACACCAACCGGATGAAGTTCCAGGGCACCGAGTTTTACGTCAAGAGCTACGACGAGATGTACCGCGTGTTCAAAGACGCGCCCGACGTGCTCTCGCAGACCCTGGCTATCGCCGAGCGCTGCAATCTGCGCCTGGAAAAAATCAGCCATCCCTTCCCCCGCTTCGACGTGCCCGAAGGCGAAACCCTCGACACCTACTTTGAGAAGGTCGCGCGCCAGGGCTTCGCCCGGCGGAAGGAGTCGCTGCGGCCGCTGGAAGCCCAGGGCCGGCTCAAGCATCCGCTGACGGAGTACGAGCAGCGGCTGGGACGCGAGATCGGCATCATCCAGCAGATGAAGTTTGCCGGCTATTTCCTGATTGTCTGGGACTTTATCCGTTACGCCAAGGAGAACAATATCCCCGTTGGGCCGGG
>DASVBI010000402.1:0-2135 GCA_036375915.1 Terriglobales bacterium
AACCTCGTTTCCTTCGCGTGCTGTTGCTGCTGCTGCTGGCTGCGATTTCTGCCGTATCGCAAACGCAACCCAAGAAGATCATCATTGACACCGATCCGGGGACGGATGATGCGCTGGCCATCCTGCTGGCCCTCAACTCGCCGGAGGTGCAGGTGCAGGCGATCACGGTGGTGCCGGGCAACGTGACCGCGCAAATGGGCTTGCAGAACGCGCTCAAACTGGTCACTCTGGCCAACCGCTGCGACATTCCGGTGGCGGGCGGAGCGCAGCATCCGCTAGCGCAGAAGCTCATTACGGCCGAGTTCTGGCACGGGAAGAACGGCCTGGCCAACATCGAACTGCCCACCCGGTGTCAGGCGGACCCGCGATTCGGGCCTGACCTGATCATCGAGCTGGTGCACAAATTTCCACATGAGATCACGCTGGTGCCGGTGGGACCGCTGACCAATATCGCGCTGGCGGTTTCCAAGGACCCGAGTATCGTGCCGCTGGTGAAAGAAGTGATCCTGATGGGTGGCAGCATTTCCGGGGGAAACGTAAACGCCGCGGCCGAGGCCAACATCTATAACGATCCGGAGGCGGCGCAGATCGTGTTCAACGCCGGCTTTGCCTCGCTGACCATGGTGGGGCTGGATGTGGGCAACAAGACGCTGATGACGGAGCGGCAGGTCGCGCAACTGCAAGCCGCGCCAGGGCCGATGTCCAATTTCGTGGCTCAGGTGGGGCGGTTCCTGCTGAACCTGTCGCAGGGCTTTGGCGAAACCGGAACCCCCATGTATGACCCACTAGCCATGGGGGTGACGCTCGACCGGACGCTGGTGACCACGCAAGCCATGCGGGTGGAGGTGGAGACGCGGGGCGAGTTCACGCGCGGCGAAACCGTGGCCAACCGCAGTAACATGGTGGAGCGGAATGTGCTGCGCGGCGACCGCTACATCATCGAGGGCGTGGATAAGGTCACGCCCAACGCCAGGGTGTGCGTGGATGTGCAGGCGCAGCGCTTTCTCGATCTTCTGGTGAGCCGCATACGGGGAAAATAAATGCATTCGCATTGACTCGGCGGAGAGTGCACCCGTAGAGTGCAGGCTTCATGCCGGCGCCACCCTCGACCATCGCCGC
Organism: Terriglobales bacterium; assembly: GCA_036375915.1. Taxonomy (GTDB): domain Bacteria; phylum Acidobacteriota; class Terriglobia; order Terriglobales; family Acidobacteriaceae; genus JAICWP01. The sequence continues at coordinate 1,120 of DASVBI010000402.1, forward strand.
ACCCCGCAAGCCGCGGCCGGACCGCCTGCTGGAACGCTGGTTCCATCTCAGCGAAAATGAAACGACCGTCCGCCAGGAACTGGCCGGCGGCCTGACCACGTTCATCACCATGGCCTACATCGTGGTAGTGAACGCGCAAATCCTGGCGCAGGCGGGAATGCCGGCGGAAGGCGTGGTGTTCGCGACCTGCGTTTCGGCGGCGGCGGCGACGCTGGTGATGGGCCTGTACGCCAACTATCCCATCGCGCTGGCGCCAGGCATGTCGCTCAACGCCTACTTCACCTATTCCGTGTGCCTGGGCATGCATGTGGCGTGGCAGACAGCGCTGGGCGTGGTGTTCATTTCCGGAGTAGTGTTCATCCTGATCACGGTGACGCGGGTGCGCGAGCAGATTGTGAACGGGATTCCTGATTGCCTCAAGCACTCGACCGCGGCGGGGATAGGAATTTTTATTGCATTTATCGGCATGCGCAACGCTGGTCTGGTAGTTGCCAACCCGGCTACATTTCTCAGCCTGGGCAATTTTTCCGACCGCGGGGTGCAGGCGGCCTGCTTCGGAATCCTGCTGACCGTGGCGCTGATTGCCAGAAAGGTGCACGGGAGCGTGCTGCTGGGGATTGCGGGAACCATGCTGTTCGGGATGGCGCGCGGCATTGTGCACTTGCCCAGCACACTGATTGCCATGCCGCACCCTTCAGGAACGCTGCTGCGGCTGGATCTGCGAGGCGCAATTCATCTCGGGCTGTTCGAAATAATTTTCGCCTTCCTGTTTGTGGACCTGTTCGACAATGTGGGCACCCTGATGGGGGTGTGCGCGCAGGCAGGCTTCGTGAAAGATGGAAAAATTCCGCGGGTAGGACGGGTGCTGCTGGCGGACGGAGTGGGCACGGTGCTGGGCTCGCTGACGGGTACGTCCACCGTGACCAGTTACGTGGAGAGCGCGGCAGGGGTGGCCGCGGGGGCGCGCACCGGGCTGAGCAACGTGATGGTGGCGGCGCTGTTCGTGCTGGCACTTT
>DASVBI010000395.1:0-2500 GCA_036375915.1 Terriglobales bacterium
TGGCCTTGGCAGCGGAGGCAGGCGCTGCGGCTTTGACTGGTGGCGCGCCGGCTTTTGTCGCGGGCGCAGTCGCGGCAGCGAGCTTCGGAGTGGGCGCGGCTACCGCCGGCAACGCCGCTTCCCCGCCTTTGCCCTTGCGCTTCTTGCCTGCGGGCGCGCCAGCAACTGCGGGCGCAGCCGCCGCTTGCGCGGCTGCTGCCGCCTGGGCTTGAGCCGCTGCCTTGGCCGCGCGTCCGCGCTTGGGCGGAGGCGGAGGCGGTGGCGGCGGGGGCGGAGGCGCCAGCGGCTTCAGGTACTTCAGAATCTCGGTGCGCGAGCGCATTTTCCCGTCCAGCAGCAGCAGGAAAACGTCGTGCGCGATCTTGGGATACTCGGGCAGCGAAGGCGTGATGTGCAGCTCCGTCATCTCCGGCAAAGGAAGCTTCTGCTGCAGCTGGCGCCACTTGGTGAAGAAGTTCTTGATCTTCTGCTCCACCGCCTGCTGGCGCGTGGTCATTTCCAGAAAGAGGATAGTCTCCGCCTTCGCTTTCGACAGCAGCTCCCAGGCGCGCGAAGGCGTGGCCGCTTCCTTGCCCGTCAGCCTCCTGGCCAGCTCTTTGGCATCCGTCTCCAGGCGGCGCCAGCTCTCCACCAGGTCGCGCCGCGGAATCAGCTTCTGCATGTCGGCAACGTCGTGGTCGCTCAGGCGCTTGGTCAGGAAGTAGAGCACAATGGGGCCGCTATCCAGGGTGTAGCCCAGCTCCGCCATCTGCTGCCGCGCCTTGGCCAGCTGGCCCAGCTCCGAGGTATCCACCTTGGCCACGCTCCAGTGCGGGTTCAGGACCTTCAGCCAGCCCTCTTTCTCCAGCGCCTTCAGGATGTGCAGCGGGTCCTCTTCGTAGGCCAGTTGCTCAATTTCGTAGCCGATGGCGCGGTCGCCGATGTTCTCGATGTAGTTGTTTTCCTTGGCCGCGTCGTAACGCGCCTGGGTGCGCTCCTCCAGCGGCCAGTGGAAGCGATGGGCGAAGCGCGTGGCCCGGAGCAGGCGCGAGGGCTCTTCCAGGAAGGCGTAGTTGTGCAGAATGCGCAGCACCTTGGCTTCAATGTCGGCCGCCCCGTTGAAAGGGTCGAGCAGCAGGCCGCGCGAGCCCAGGTTCAACGACAGAGCCATGGCGTTGACCGTGAAGTCGCGGCGGCGCAGGTCCTCGGCGATAGTGGAGGGGGCTATCTGCGGCGGCTTGCCCGGCTTGTCGTAGCGCTCCGAGCGCGCCATGGCCACCTCGCCGCGCACGTTGCCGGGAAACATCAGGTAGAGGGTTTTCAGGTCGTCATCTACGCCCTGGACCGCCACCCCGGCGCGCTCCAGATCCTTTTGCAGCTTCAGGGGATTGCCCTGCACGGTGAAGTCCAGGTCGCGGATGGGGAAGCCGCTGATGATGTCGCGCATGGCCCCACCCGTGAGGTACACATTCATCTCATTCGCACGCACCACATCTTGCAACGCGTTGACGGCGCGTTGCTGCTCCGGGGTGAACCGGATTTCCATGGTGTAGATGTAATCGGCCATGTTCTAGACTTTGAAGGACTTACGTCCCACACACGCCCCCAGGGGCGACCCGGTTGGGGGCCGCTCGCCAAACCCGTTCAACTGCGGGTAAGTTTCTCTTTCCAATGGACTTAGGTCGGTTTTGCGAGGGCGCAATAAACCCCTCACCTTACCATAAAGAATGATGGTTTGGCTACCAAAGTGCGCATTTTTGAGGCAAAAAAGCGGGTGAAAAATGCGACAATTCCGGGAAGTGAAAGCGGGCGAGCGCTCACCGTTTCCCCTAAAATCATGGTTTCGACCCACAAAAAAGTGATAGTCCGCAAGATGGACCGGGACAGCGTGAACGGCTATGTGTCTCCGGCTAACTTCCTGGTGGAAGGCAAGTTAGAGATGATGAACACGGCCGGGAATGTGGTTTCCGTGGATTTGCGGGAAATCAAAATCGTGTACTTCGTGCGCGAGTTTAGCGAGGCCGGCGGGCCCCAGCGCAAGACCTTCGCCAACCGTCCGCGCACCGAGGGCCTGTGGGTACGCCTGAAGTTTAAAGACGGTGAAGTAATGGAAGGATTGATGCCCAACGACTTAACCCAGGTGATAGGGGAGGGCTTTTTGGTGAACCCGCCCGACCTGCGGGCCAACACGCAGCGCATGTTCGTGCCCCGGAGCGCTTTGGCGGGGGTGACCGTGCTGGGCGTGATCGGAGTTGGACGCGGGCGGAAGCGCAAGGCGGCGGCGGATGTAGGCCAGGTGCCGATGTTTGGGATTGAGTAAGCGGGTAATTGACTAATTGAGTAAATCAAAAGCGGGTGCTTGGCTGCGCTCAGCATGACAACTTCAAAAGAGGAAGACGGCTAACTCAGCTGCGGATCGGGTCGCGGGTGAAGCGGCCGTCGAGCAGGCGCCAGATGCCGAGGGGATTGGAATCTTGCAGCTCTTCGGGCAGAGCCTGCTGGGGGAAGCCCTGAAAGCAGA
>DASVBI010000364.1:0-8271 GCA_036375915.1 Terriglobales bacterium
AACCGCCTGCTGGAGCACGAAAAGTTCAGGACCGCCGCCCAGATGCTGCTGCAAAAGCAGCAAATCGAAGATGCGGCACTGACCAATCCCGCCATCCGCGACTTCATTGACGCGGAGGGCACCGAGCCGGAACTGGCGGCCGATGTCATTGACCTGGTGAAGACGTTTCAGCAGATTCTGCAGCGCGCCAAAACGCGGCCGGTGCTGGAGGTTGATGAGGAAGCGGTCACGGTTTCGCAGATGATTGAATATCTGCGCCGCCGCCTCATGATGGAAGACAAGCCCATCCGCCTGAAGCAGCTTTTGCGCAACCTGCAATCCCGGCAGTCCCTGGTGTGTATGTTCCTGGCCATGCTGGAACTGGTGCGGCTGCAGGCCATTCAGTTGCGCCAGGAAGCGCTGTTCGGCGAAATCCTGGTCCGCAAGCACTCGGAATTCGACAATGTTCTGGCCGAGCAGAGCGCGGTGCGCGACGACTGGCGGTAGCCGTGTTTTCAGCCGTCCCTACGGGACTCGAATGTGGGATGTGTCTGTCCCGCCACTGAAGTGGCGGGCTACTTTCACGTCGGTCCTTACGGGACCGTGTTCTGGCGCCGCAAGATGGCCGCGGGCTCATGTGGAGCGAGCAAGACCCGAGGCGTTCCGGAGGAACGCTATGATAGTAGCCCGCCAGTTTACTGGCGGGACCGGACGGGTTAGAAACCAAGTCCCGTAGGGACGATTGAGCGCAAGAAAAAATTGATTTCACTATGAGTATCAAACCCAAAATCGAAGCCATTATCTATGCGGCGGAAGAGCCGGTCAGCCTGGAACACATCACCAGCCTGCTCAAGGAGGCGGTGGTCTCCCAGGAAGGTGCTCCTCTGGCCGACGCCGAAATTAAGGCCCGGGTGCGGGCCGCGGTGGACGAACTGGCCACCGAGTATGCCGCCGCCGAGCGCGCCATGGAAATCCGCCAGGTGGCTGGCGGCTACCGCATGGCCACCAAGCCTGAGCATCATGACGTGGTGCGCGCCTTCGCCAAAAGCCTGAAACCGCCGGTGCGGCTCTCGCTGCCCGCGCTGGAGACTCTGGCGGTCATCGCCTACAAGCAGCCGGTCACTGTGCCCGAAATCAGCGAAATCCGCGGCGTGGATTCCAGCGGCGTTATCGCCACCCTGCTGGAGCGCAAGCTCATCACTACCGCTGGGCGCAAAGCGGTGATCGGCCGGCCCATTCTTTACAAAACCACCAAGGAGTTCCTGCTGCGCTTTGGGCTGAAAGACGTGAGCGAACTGCCCAGCATGGACGAATTCGAGAAGCTGGCCAGCGAAGCCCTGCAGCTTGACATGGCTGGCGGCGTGGCCGATGCCACCGGCGTGCCCGATGTTCCTGAAACGCAGAGCGAGGCGTCGGCAGAGCCGGGACCGGTGCGGATGGAAGCGCCCGTAACCGAAGAGCCTGCTCCCCCGACCCCAGACGAAACCGAGGAAGAAATCGCCCGCGAGGAGGCAGCCGGCGACTGACCGGTCGCCGGCCGAGAATCTGCATCCCCACCGGAGTGCAGCTGTGGCTGGGCACCTTCATCCCGAACCCAAAGAAGCAGACGCGCAGGCTGCCTCTCTGCTCTGCCGCCTCCGTCAGTTCTGCCTTCCCCGCGAAGATGCCGCCCGCGCGGTGTCAGCGGTCCGGATTGCCGAGCAGGGCGAAATGCGCATGTCGCCGGAGGCGCGCTGGATCCCCTTCACAGCGGAGCAGACTATCGAGGCCCGGCGCAGCAGCTTTCGCTGGCAGGCTCGCCTCAGCGGCAACCGGCTCACCTCGGTCACGGTGACGGACGCGTACGAGAACGGCCATGGCTACTTGACCCTAAAGGCCGCCGGCTTCGTTCCTCTCAAGAGAATAACCGGCGCGGACGTGGATCAGGGCGAGTTGCAGCGCTACCTGGCCTCGATCGCGTTCTGCCCGCCGGCTCTGCTGAACCATGCGTCCCTGGAATGGAAGGCGGTTGCGTCTCAAACCCTGCGGGTGCGGGACCGCAAGGATGAAACCGGGGCGACGGTGGATTTGGAGATGACGGAAGAAGGGCATCCCCTCACCTGCCGTGCGCAGCGCCCGCGACTGGTGGGCAAGCACTCCGTCCTCACCCCCTGGTGGGGTTCATACCTTGAATTTAGTCAATGGGAGGGGCTGCGGGTGGCTTCGCGACTGGAGGTCTCCTGGCAGCTGCCGCAAGGGCCGTTTGCCTACTTTCGCAGCCGGCTAACTTCGTTCCAGGTATTACGCTAGGGCTTAGAGCGCAAGAATTTCCCGTGTCCTTTCCGGAACCGGGTCATCTGAGTATCAATGGTGCAAGAACGACTGCAGAAGATCATTGCTGCCGCCGGTGTCACCTCTCGGCGGAAGGCCGAGCAGCTGATTTCCAGCGGGCAAGTGTCGGTAAATGGCCAGCTGGTTACCGAGCTGGGCACCAAGGCCGACCCTGAGCACGACCACATCCGGGTGGCAGGCAAACTGCTGCGCGGCCCCGAGCGCCACGTTTACCTGCTGCTGAACAAGCCCAAGGGCTTTGTCACCACCGCCGCAGACCCCGAAGGGCGGCCCACCATCATGGACCTGCTGCAAGGGCTGAAAACCCGGGTCTATCCCGTGGGGCGGCTGGATTATGCCAGCGAAGGCCTGCTGCTGCTGACCAACGATGGCGAACTGGCCAACAGCCTGACTCGCGCCGCCTCCCACGTCCCCAAGACTTACCTGGTAAAAGTGAGCGGCCGGCCCAGCGATGAGGCCTTGGCCAAACTGCGTTCTGGCGTGGTCTTGCGCGAACCGGGCAAGCCGCCGGTCAAGACCGCGCCCGCCAAGATCCGCCTGAGCAGCGACGCTCCTAACCCCTGGTATGAAGTCACCCTCATCGAAGGCCGCAACCGGCAGATCCGCCGCATGTTCGAGGAGATCGGCCATCACGTGGAGAAGATCAAGCGCGTCAGGTACGGCCCGCTGGAGCTGGATGTTGCCCCCGGCCAGTATCGCCGCCTTGAGCCCGAAGAAGTGCGGCAACTGCAGGCCGCGGCTGGGAATCCCGCCCGCAAAACAAACGACGTTCCCGCCTAGGCCCGCTTTTTTGGCCGCCGCGGCGGCATGCTCTTCTGGACGCGCTTCTTCGCCCGCGCCGTCTTTGGATTCAGATGCTCCTGGTCAATAGCCGGCTCATCGGGACGCAGTCCCCAAGCTTCCGTTCCCGTGCTCGGGCCGGAAGGATTGAGGTTGGGATGCGCCCGCGTAGGTTTGTCGCCAAAGGGATTGATGTCGTCGCTGATCGGTTTCGCCATTGTGAGATGGGATGCCTTCAGGCCAGCCAAATGATGCGTGATCGCGCAGCGGGAGTAAGGAGTCGGTAGTCGGGAGTCAGCAAATTCAGTTGATGAATTGCAGTGCCAAAGCGTTCCTAAGTGGTTTTTGATTTCCTGAATGGCGCATTTCGGCAGAAACCGGTCTCGCAGAGACCGGCTGAAAGTAGCCCGCCAGTTTACTGGCGGGAATGTGATCGCAGTCTGGGCCGGAAGTCCCGTCAGGGACGGCTGAGAGTGAACGAGCCATGCACCCACGCATTGATCTTCTCGGTCTGCGAAAACCCCGGGAAAGACTTCTTATTTCATCTTATTCGGTCGTCCCGGGACTTGATTTGAATCTGGCCTCTGCCCGCCACTGAAGTGGCGGGCTGCCTTCCTGCTCCCCCTGCGGGACACTGTGGATCGCTCATTTCCGCAATGGATAGATTATTTCCGCAATGGGCCAATTACCTCCGCTTTGGACGAGAAGCCTGACTTGGCCATTTCCAAAATAAAAACCGCCAAATCTGCCGGCGGCTTGTTCAATTACAATTACCAATTGCTCAATTACTCGATTACCCGATTACACCATTACAAACACTGCTGCTACTGGTTGCTGGCTTCCGTGGTTCCCGACTTGCGGATCTCGATGGAGCCGTACTGGTTATTGATCTCCACGTGAGAGGCGCCGCTGCCCACCGTGCCGCTGGCCGAGCTCTGGCCGTGGTCGCTGCTGACCTTGATCTGATCGAAGTCGGACGAGATGTCGCCATCGCGGGTGCGCGCATTCAGGCTGAAGGTCGCCTCCGTGGGCAACACCACCTGAATGTCGCCCTTGCTGTTTTCAATCTGCATGCTGCCCAGGGGCAGCTTGCCGGCATGCACTTCCACGCTGCCGTTGCTGTCTTGCAGCCTGATATCGCCACTCACGTTATCCAGATGAATATCCTTGGATTTGGTGACCAGCCGCAGCGGACCCACCAGCGACTTGGCCTGCAGGTCGCCCGATTCCATGCTCAGGTCGCCATCCAGGCGGGAAAATTCCAGGTCGGTGCGCGACGATTTGAAGCGCACACTCTTCTTGATGCCGGCCAGGCTCATATCGCCGAAGTAGTCCCCGGTCATCACCAGGTTGCCGCTGACGTCGGAGATATTGCTGTCGTCCAGACGGCCGTCCACGCTCAGGTTGCCCCGGATGTGCGCCGCGGTGAGCGAGCCATGGCGCATAACCACGCTGGCATTGCCGGTGATTTCGCCCAGGTTCACGTCCCCGTGCGAATTGGAAACCTTCACCTCGGCATCGCGGCCCTGCACGCTCACATCGCCGTGCTGGGTGGCGGCGTCCACCGCCACGTTGCGCGGCACGGAGATGATCAGGTCGGTGCTCACGGCATGCTGGTCGCCCGCTCCGGTGGTATTGGCGTTCACCGTCACCAGCGTTCCGGCGGTGGAAATGGTGGGCCTTGTCTGGGAATCAATCTGCTTGGATTGCTGTTCATTGTCGGCCGCCAGCCGCTTGTGCACCACGATCTGAATGTCCTTCTGGTCCCAGGAATTCACGGTCACGCCGCCACGATTGGAGACCACGCGCAGGCTGGCGCCCGCGGGAAAGGTCTGCTGCAGCTGGTCGTTGAAGCTGTAAGTGTCGCCGAACACGGGCCACATGCCGTCGCCCATGTCCATCTCGTCGCCCAGGGCATGCCAGTTCACCCGCGCCGCCTGGCTGGCAATCAGGCCGGCACAGATAAGAAAACAAAGCAGGAAAAATCCTCCCACTCCGATGCCGGAGGGCCGCGTGCCCTCGCGCTGCGCCTGGTAGTACTCGAGCAGCTTGACCACGCCCCAAATGATGATCAGCACCGGCCAGTAGCGGGCGAACCACAGGCCCAGGGCGTGCCAGGTCAGCACGTGCATGTTCCCCAACAGGAACACGATGCCCACGATGATCAGAACCAGCGGACCGGCAAAGGAACGCCGGCGCCGCGGCGGCGCGATGACCGGCGCAGGACTAGACATGACCCACCTCCCCGCCCACTTCTCCGGCAGGCGCCGCCGGCGGTGGCGGGGCCTGGACGCTGTTGGCCGGCGGAGCGGGCGGTTGCACATGCCCGCTGGCGGACGCATTGCTCTGCAGCACCTTGATCAGGCCGATCACCAGCAGCAGAATGGGCCAGGTGTGCCCGAAGCTGGCCACGTGTACCGCAGAAAGCAGCCACAACCCACCCAGGGTCACCAGCACCGCAGGAGCCATTAAGCATGCGGCCCGGCAGTTCGCGCACGTGCATCCTGCCGCCGGCTGTCCGGCCATCCCGAACCGGCGCACGAAAATCCATACTCCCAGACCAATCAGGAGAATGGGAACCAGCAGGTGCGAGAAGAAGTGGACCTCGAACAACCCCAGATTGCCCAGCAGGAAGAGCACGCCGAGCGCAATCAGCACCAGCGCCCCCGTGGGCACGTTGGACACTCTTACTTTGCCGTCCGTGCCCAGCACCTGGCTCAAACCAAAAGGATCGGGAGCCGGCTGCCCCAGTTGCAGAGCCTTGGCGGAACGGTACGCGTCTACAATCTGGTAAATATAGAAAAATGCAATTCCGAAGCCAAACAACGTTGACTGAGCATCGCCGCCGTTGCTGGCGCCCCATACCAGGAAAGCGAAAATAAGCATGTGAGCCAGGCCCTTGGCATATTGGGCGCAGTACACCGCGCCCACGCCGAAGGGGAAGAAAGCGGCAAGAACGGCCGCCAGAGCCGGGTTCGGACCGCTGCTTGGCACCACCATTACCGCGCCGCTGGGCGTCGTTCCGGTGGGCATGGCGCCCGGGGCCGGAGCTCCCGCCGGCGGCATCACGTCCTGCAGCCGCTGGGCCAGGCAATTCTCGCAATAGATGACCCCACGCACGTCGCGCTTGCAGGCGGCGCACAGCGCCGTTCCACAGGTACGGCAGTAGGCGACTGCCGGCGTTTCTTGATGCACCGCGCAGTTCATACCAACCTCCTCAGTGCGTGTACCGGCCATAACTGCAGGTCCCCGGCCGGCGCCGAGGCCAGCACAGGCTGGTCCTCCTGCCGGCTGTAGTTCTGCTCCCGATTATGGTCAGGTGCTCCGCTCGTATTGTTATCGCGATTCTTCTCCTTTACCGGCCGGGCAGGTTCTTCCGGCTCCGTTACCCGCTTCAGGTCCCGAACCCTGGATTCCAGTTCGTACACGAAGCGAATGTTCTCGTAGTACTTGACCACCCTGGCGGAGGTCTCGTAGTAGCCCCGCACCAGCGCGCTGGGACGAAGGTCCGCAGCCCGCAGGGCGCCCAACTTCACGCCCGCCGCGTTCAGGGCGATGGACACGGAGAAGAAGACCATCGCGAACGACATGGCAAAGCGTGGCTGACGGGCTGTGTTCCACACCGGCGCCAGCACCGGAACCGCCCAGCCCCGCAGCCGCTCCGGCCACGAAGGGGTAACGGGGACGGCCGCCGGGACGCGCGCTTGCGCGCCCGTGGTCGCCGCCAGGATTCTGTTCATCAGGTTTACCGGCGGCTCCACTTGCGGAACCGCTTTCAGCCACTTCAGGCCAGTTTCGGTCTGCGCGAACAGGGGACCGCAGACGGGGCACAACTCGCGGTGCTGCCGGAAATCTTCCAGCTGCCCGCCGCTGAGCTGCCCGTCCAGCGCTTCCGCCAGCAGAGCTTCAAACTCGGCGCACTGCATGCGGATTGGATTTTCGCCTGGCATCAAATCACCTGCCTATATGTACGTGATAGCAGGCGCCCTAGTTCCACGCGCCCGCGGTTAATTCGCGACTTGACGGTACCTTCGGGTACCTTCAAAACCGCCGCAATCTCTTTGTAATCCATGTCCTGCAGGTCCCGCAGGATAACCGCCTCCCGCAATTCGGGGGAAAGTTTCTGCAGGGCCTGGTGGACCGTCTCCCCGGCCTCCCGGCTGCGTACCTGCTCGTCCGGGCTGATTCGGGACTTGTCCTCGATCTGCTCCCCCAGGGTGCGGCCCTCTTCCTCGTGGCCGGGGGCGGCATCCAGGGAGTCGGTCAGGCGGTCATGCTTGCCCTTGCGGAAGTGGTCCACCAGCAGGTTGCGGGTAATGGTGGTTACCCAGGTCGTGAACGCGCCCCGATCCACGTCATAGCTGTCCAGAGTTTTGTACATTTTGATGAAGACTTCCTGGGTGAGGTCGTCGGCATCCTCGGCCGATCCTGCGAAACGATAGCAAATGTTGTAGATACGCCGTTGGTAGCGGCGGACGATATCCTCCCAGGCGGCCGCGTCGCCGGTCAGGCAGCGACGGAGAAGTAAGCCTACGACCTGGGCGTCTTCCAACCCGCACTCCCGAGAAAAGCTCCTGGCTCCAGCTTACAGTCCGAGAACCGGGGAATTCCCGACTGCACCTACCCTTTACGCGGCCCAGGAAGCAGAAGTTCTCTGTTGTGTATTGAACAAGTGATTCTAGCAGAGCGACTTACAATTTCTGCGGCGAAGAAAGGACGAAAGAGTCCGCTCCCCGGGACGACTGGATCTCGCACGATTGACAGCTTTGTCCTTATTAGGTCAATATTGACTCTATCATGATTGACTTAATAATCCTGGCCAACCTGCTGGACGGGCCCAAGCATGGTTACGCCCTCAAAAAGCAGGCGGGCATGCTCTTCGCCGATTCCGAGCTGCATAACAACCTGGTGTACCCGCTGCTGCGCCGCTTCACCAGCCAGGGCTGGGTGACCAGGAAGAGCGCTCCCGGCGAGCGTGGCCAGACCCGCCAGCAATACGCCCTGACCGCTGCCGGCCGCCGCGCCCTGCTCGAGCGCCTGAACACTTTTACGGAAAAGGAAGCGCACTCCACGGAGGAATTTCTGGTCCGCGTCGGGCTGTTCGAACTCCTCGCCCCCGAGGCGCGCGAGCGTGTTCTGAACACTCGCCAGCGGCTTCTGGCACAACGCGAGGCCCATTTC
>DASVBI010000521.1:0-11883 GCA_036375915.1 Terriglobales bacterium
GCCCCAGCAGCACCGGAGTGCGTCCCCGGACCAGGGCATAAACCGGCAGGCAGGTGACCAGATCGGAGGGCGCATCTTCCTGTTTTATGGTTCCGGTCGCCATTAGGGAACTTCCCTTGCGCACAAATTTCCCGCCCTCCAGCCGCAGCCGCGGAATGGCTGTGCCGTTCACCCAGCCGTCGAAAAACCATTCCAGTGATTTGTGCCCTTCATACCACAGTGAGCGGGGCAGGTTTTCCTCAAAGGCCTGTTGCACATCCTGCATGGTCATCACCTTGCCCGCAAAACGTCCCTGCAATTGGCGCAGCACGCTGAGGAAAAGTTCATCGCCGTTGCCTCCGCGCTCCCGCCCCCCTGGCCGCGGCGCCTCGGAAGCGTCATGCAGCATGTATCGCAACATGTGGAACAGCCAGGTGCCCCGCCCGTAGGCAATGGCGTCATAGGCGTCGGGAAATTTAGAGGAGGAGAGGCGCAGCCCCAGCGTGACCGGTCCCGCCTCCCGCAGTTCCAGTCCGGCTTTATTTTTCTGCAGCAGCTGCTCGCGGTAGGTCTGCATCATGAGCGCGAAATTCTGCGGATGCTCGCGCTCCAGCATCATCAGCACCGAGTAGTTGGCCAGCGCCTCACCGACCCACTGGTCGCGATAGCTTTCCCACCCTACCCGGTCGCCCCACCACTGGTGGGCGGCTTCATGCGCGGCCATGACTTGGCCGTAAAGCACATCCGCTTGCGGGGAAAAGTGCAGCGCCGCGCGCTCATGCGGGGTAAGAAAAGCCAGGCTGGAAAGAAAAATCAATCCCGGCCAGCCCTGGCTAGTCCTGCCCGGCATCTGGGTCAGGGCCAGGTGGTCATAGGGAAACGGCCCCAGGCGCGTGCTGAGAAAAGTGATGGCATGCGCCGTCTCCTCCGCCACGGCCTGCGCGTTACGGGCCGGGGACGGGGGTGGAGGGGGCGCCACCAGCGGCACCACCTGGCGTTGCATTTGCTCCGCCGGAGAAATTTCGTGGTTGGGCGAAATCGCCACCGGCGGAGGTGGCGGACGCGGAAAATCCCGTTCCATTCCCGCGGCGGCGTAAGTATCAACTTCAACCCTGCCGGCGCGCGCCGAGGCTTTCACGTACTGGCCCAGGTTGAAACCGGCCATGGGAACGGGGTGCTCGGAAATCCAGTGTCCCACCTGCTCGCCCGTCGCCGGCTTTATGGCGTCTTCATCCGCCTCCGGCGGCACTCGCTTGCCGGTCGCCACCAGCGTCCAGCCCGCGGGATAGCGGAACTGCAGGTCGAATTGCGACATGGCCAGGCCGCGATTGGGATACCAGGTGCCCCGCGCCCCCACGTAGAGCAGGCCGCCCCCCGCCTCGGAAAGCACTGGGCCGGAATATTCGAAGCGCAACTGCAGCCGCTGGCCCGCGCGCAGCGGTTCCGGAAAAACAACCGCCACTATGTCGTTGCCGCGCCGCGCCAGTTGCGTGCCATCCAGCGCCGGATTGTGCACGAACTCCACCGGGCGCCCATCGGCTTCCACCTGCTTCACCTGCAGAAAACGGGAGAGTTCGAACAGCAGCGCTCGCTCCCCGTTTTGCAGGGCCTCCACCTCCAGCAGCGCCTTGGCCGCGAGTTCATGGGGAAGGGTGATGCGGGCTCGCACGCGGTAGCGGGAAACAGCCACCACGTTGCGGGCGTTCTCTTCCTGCGTTCCACCCGGCGCTCCGGCGCCAGCCGGCAAGGTGAACGACGTCCACAAATCGTAAAAATCGCTTTGCGGCGTTTGCGTCAATTGCCCGGCTGAGACCTGCTCCCGCGCCAGGCTGTCGAAAAACACATCAAACAGCCCCCGTTGCGGGTTGTTCAGCCGCAAGTGCAGGAAATGATCGCTGCCGGTGTAGGCCGCCGGCGGCTGTATGGGATTGGCCACGGGAAGAAAGCGGCTGAACGTCATCAGCAGCCGCAGGGCATCGCTCAGCGCCAGCGAGCGGGCGACGGCATCGTGCGCCGCGAAAAAGTCCGCCGCCTCCGTGGCCGGATACAGAAACGGTTGCAGCTTCTGCCCGGTGTCGTCGTTGAAGCGCAGGTAGGCGGCGGTGAACGGCTCTTCCAGGATGGCGGCCCCGGTGAACAGTCCCAGGGAAGCGCGCTCGGCACGGTTGGGCGGCATCAGCAGCAGGTCGCCATCGCCTTCAAAGTAGGCTCCCGTCACCCGGCCCAGCACGTCTTTGGTGAAAGCGATGACCCCATCGTTGAAGGTGACGTGCAGGTTCGGGTGCTCCACCGAAGCCCCGCGGATGTGAAACACCCTGCTGGGGTCCAGGCCCACACTTCCCAGTTGCTGGTAAAGGGTGGCCGCCGTGTCCGGCGGGGAGGCGGCCGGCGGGGCGGGCTGCGCGGGCGTCACTCCGCACATTGCCAGCCACAACAGCAGGAGCACGACCCGAATATGGCCAGTTACCTTGGTCACGGTTTCAGCCGCGAACGGCGCGGTTAAAATCGCGACGTGCGGGCCTGCCTGATTATCGTCCTCATCTCGGCGATTTGTGCGCCGGCCGACACCATTTATTTAAAGAACGGCCGCCGGATTCTGGCAGACCGCGTACGTCAGGGCTCCACTCACGTCGAATATGACATTGGGGACAATTCCTATGCTATCCCCAAATCGCTGGTGGATCACGTGGATGCCACCGGCATGCCGCCCAGCGAGGCCGCGCAGGCCGGACCGGACTCGCAGAAACCGGCCTCCGAGATGCCGGAATTTACCCCCAGCGTGACTGTGGATGGCAGCCAGGTAGCGGTTTCCGTGATCAAAGATGGGCAGGTGGATAGCGCGGTGCTGGACTCTCTGGACCGCTCCCGCAATGCCCAAATGGCGGCTGCCGGCTACTTCCTGGCCGGCCAGCACGAAGAGCAGGCCGGACACCGCCAGCGGGCGCAGTCCTACTTCGAGCACGCGCTCGGCCTGACCCCGCAAAATCCCGCCATCCTTACCCACTATGCGGCCGTGCTGCTGCGCGGCGGAAACTACCGCCAGGCCATGGACCAGGCCAGGCAGGCCACCCTGCTGGCTCCGGATTCGCCAGACGCCTTCACCGTGCTCGGCTTTGCCCAGTTCATGAGCGACCGCAGCCAGGATGCCGTGCGCTCCTGGAAGCGCTCCCTGCAACTGCGGCCCGATCCCACCGTGGAGCGCTTTCTGGCCAAGGCCCAGCGGGAAGTAGCTACCGAAGCCGACTTCTCCGAGCGCGAGACCGGCCACTTTACCCTGCGCTATGAGGGTCGGCAGACCTCAGACGAGTTTCGCCGCCAGCTGCTGCAGGCCCTGGACGCCGATTACAGCGATTTGTCCACTCAGCTTGACGCCCAGCCGCGCTACAGCATTCCCGTGGTGCTCTATACCGAGCAGGAATTTTTTGACGTAACCCAGGCTCCCGGCTGGACCAATGCCATCAACGACGGCAAGCTGCGCATTCCGGTGAGCGGCCTGACCGAGATGACGCCGGAGTTGGCCCACGTGCTCAAGCACGAACTGGCGCACTCATTTATCAATCAGCTCAGCGCCGGGCGCTGCCCGCAATGGCTGCATGAAGGCATCGCCCAGCTCCTGGAACCGCGCGCCGCGGCTCCCTTTGGCCAGAGACTGGGGCAGTTGATGAGCCAGCACCAGGCCTTGCCCTTCAACATGCTGGAGGGCAGCTTTATCCGCTTCAGCACCCCGGAGGCGCGCCTGGCCTACGACGAATCCCTGGCCGCCGCCGAATACATCCGCGACACCTACGGCATGGATGACCTGGTCCGCATCCTGCGCCGCATTGCCGAAGGCAGCTCCACCGAAGCCGCATTGCGCGCCACCATCCACACTGACTACGCCGGCCTGGAGAATGAAGTGGGCGCGTTTCTGCAGGAAAAGTACGGTAAATAAGCCGTGGGGACGGCCGCCCCCGGCTGTCCATGGGTATTGCAGGTCGGGCGGCCCATGCTAATTGCTAAATGCTAATAGCGGTTTTTTGTGCTACTTTGTGCCGCCATGCGCTTCCCTTTTCAGAGCGCTGCGCCGCAGCCGGCCCGCCGCCTGCCCCAGCGCTCGCCCCTGCCCCGGATGAAGACGGTGGAAGCCGGCGCGGAATACGCCCTGGCGCGCATGGGCGGCGATTTCTACGACTTTGTGGAAGCCAGCTCGTCGCGCCTGGCATTTGCCCTCTTCGACTTCGCCGGCAAACGTGCGGAAGCCATGGAGATAGCGGCCGCGGCGCAGGACGTATTCCGCGCCCAGGTTCCGCGCCTCTTTGCCGCCGACTACGTCAACGACAATGAGGCCATGGCCGAACTGGCTTTGCTGCTGAACCGCGCCATCCTCTCCGCCGCCGGCGGCGTTCATCACTCCCCCGGGTTCATCGGCTGCCTCAATGAACTGGCGGGAACCATCGTCTACTGCAATGCCGGACACACCCCCGGCCTGCTGAAGCACAATTCCGAACTCGACCTGCTTCCCGCCAATGCCCTGCCCCTGGGCCTGTTTTCCCACGCCACCTACGAGCCCGAGGTCAGAGTCCTGGCGCCAGGCGCCTCCCTGCTGCTGGTTTCCCGCGGACTGATGGAGAGCAAGTATCGCGGTGAGGAGTTCGGGCTGGAGCGCCTGCGCCACGCTCTTCAGGCCATCACCATCACGGACGCGCCTGCCTTGTGCCGCCAGGTGCTGGACCGGGTGGAGGAATTCACCTGCGCGCCGTTAATGCACAATGATGTGACCGCCATCGCGCTGGTCAGGAAATAGGACCGGGACTTCTAACCCACCGTTGAGTTGCGCGAATCAGCACGGATGGCGACTCTAAGGTTTCAAGGTTTCGCAGGTTTCAAGGTTTCACAGGGCGAAGTTTCAAGGTTTCCAGTTTCCGGTTTCAAAAGCCACGACCGTTTCGAGCGAAACTCGAAACTTGAAACCCGAAACTGTCAGTCCCTGCGCCACGAACTACTTCTTCTCGGGCGCCAGTTCATCGGCGGTCACGAACAGCGGCTCGATATCCACCGGGATGTCGTGCAGCCGGTCCAAAGCCTTTTGCACCTCCGGCCGGATCACTCCGTAGTGCTCGAGCATCTGCCTGGCCCCGGCATAATTTCCTTCCGCCTCAAGGGTCAGAAATTCATGGTCGAGATCGCGCACCGCATCCTTGATCTTGGCCATGTCCACGGAGAAACTTCCGTCGTGGTTCGCCACGAAGCCGCCTTTGTCCAGCAGGTAGTTCAATTGCACCGCCGTTCCCCTGCCGTGCGCCTCGTTCAGCCCAAAACGAATGCTGCGGAAGGCGGAGGCTAAGAACGTGGTGTAGAGCTGGCGCTGTGCCGCCGCATCGCTGGGCAGCACGCTGCCCAGTCCCATCTGCTGGCTGTGGTCCATCATGTACTGCAGTGCGAACAGGCCGGTGACGTCGGCCTTGGCTTCCTCCAGGGCAGCGTACAGCTCCTTTAATTCCTGGCGTGGCGAGGTATCGCGCCCCTGCGCCTTGATCTGCTGCGGCCCCAACCCGTGCATCAGCTCATGGGCCACGGTATGCGTGAAGAACATTTCGAAGCTGATGTCTTTCTGCTCGGCGGGCGCCAGCACGCGCTTTGAAATCGGCGCCAGCACGGTCTGGAACTTGGCTTCCTGAATGTTTTTCAGCATCACCCGCTTGCTGCCCTTCTGCTGCACCACGCGCTCGTCGTTGGGCAGGTTGTAGGCGGCGGTCTGCACGCCGTGGGCGCCGTCGCCCGCGCTCAGAATTTCGTCCACCACGCGAATGGGCGCCAGCCCTCCCAGCTGCGGCCGGCGGTATTGCGGCGCTTCCGGCAAATTGTTTTCGATTTCCTGCAGGTGCTGGGCGAAGGCGGCCAGCTTCCGGGTTTCGTTTTCGTCGCGCAGATTTACGTAGGCCTCGAACGCCGCCTTGTAGCCGAACAGTTCGTCGCTGTAGGTCTCATAAGGCCCGATGGTAATGTCCAGCGGCGAATCCAAATCCATCCAGTCCAGGTCGCTCTGGTAGTAGTCGTTGGAAAGGAAGGCGTCCCCCCGGCTCATCAGGAACTTGCGCAAGGATGCGTTGTCGGTGAGCGCGGCCGCCTGGCGCAGCAGCACGGCGGCGTGTTCCAGTTCCGGACGGTATTGCTGGCTGTAGGGAATCCAGCCCAGCTTGCCCTTGCCCTGCCAGCGAATCACGGTAAAAAAACCTTTGGCCTGCTCCTGGTCCTTTTCCGGCAGGGTCCTTACCCAGCTCTCAAACTGCTCGCGGGTCATATCCTCGGGATAAAAATTCGCTCCCAGCGGTTTGCGCTCGGGCACGCCGGGAATGAAAGCCTTGAACTCGTTGAGATCGTCCCAGGGGCTTTTGTTGATCCAGAAATAGTGCAGCCGGGCGCGGCCCAGGGGCGTGCGCTCTTTCTGCAGCCGGGCATAAAGCGCCTGGTCGCCCGACCACAATTGCCGCATATAGATGTTGTTCAGGATGCGCGCCGCTGCAATCAGCTTGCCCAGCGCCTGGCGGTTCCCCTGGGAGAGGCCGGAAATATCCACCTCGATGCGGGTGGGCGCCAAGCGCGCGATCATTTTCTGCAGTTGGGCCTGGTCAGGTACCTGGCTAGGCTTGGCCGCAGGGGCGGCTAAACACGTTGCACACATAAGGATTAGAGCGCTCAAGACCGCCGGCATCTTCATGGCTTTCCTCGCAGCGAACCGGGACACAAACGGGAGCCGGAGCGAAACTGTTTATGATAGCAGTCTCTAACTTGTTGCAGCCGCTTTCCAGGGCGGAGAGGCTCACTGAGGCGGCTGGTGGGATGTACAATAGTCGGAAGAACTTCGCTCCACAAACTTACAAGGCCGGGTTCCGCCAGCAGTAAAACATGAAACGCCATCTATATATTCTCGCCCTCGCCGCTGTTGCCGCCCTCCCCCTTCTTGCCGCCGATACTCC
This sequence comes from Terriglobales bacterium, assembly GCA_036375915.1. Taxonomy (GTDB): domain Bacteria; phylum Acidobacteriota; class Terriglobia; order Terriglobales; family Acidobacteriaceae; genus JAICWP01. Next base: position 6,936 of record DASVBI010000521.1, read on the forward strand.
CAGCAAGCCGGATGTGAAGTCGGGCTCGGTGGTGGAGGAGATTATCGCCCGCATCAACAACCACATCATCACCCGCTCCGAGTTCGACCGCAGCCAGCAGCAGGTGCAGCAGGAAGGCGAGCAGCAGAGCGCCACGCCGCAGGAGATCTCCAGCAAGCAGAAAAACGTCCTGCGCGACCTGGTTGACCAGCAGCTTCTGCTGCAGAAGGGCGATGACCTGGGCCTTACCGCGGAAACCGACCTGGTGAAGCGGCTTGACGAAATCCGCAAGCAGATGAACCTGGCCACCATGGATGACCTGGCCAAGGCCGCCCAGGAGCAGGGCGTCTCCTACGAAGAGTTCAAGGAGAACCTGCGCGAGAACATCATCACCCAAAAAGTCATCCAGCAGGAAGTCGGCTCCAAGATCAACATCACCCCGGAGGAGATTCAGAAGTACTACAAAGACCACCTCAGCGAGATGACGCAACCGGAGCAGGTGCGGCTGAGTGAAATTCTGATTTCCACCCAGCCCAAGCCTACCGAGGATCCCAAGACCGCGGCCTCCATTACGGACGCGCAGCGCGTGGCCGCCGCCCAGGCCAAAGCCGACCAGGTGTACGCCGATATCCAGAAGGGCGCCAAATTCGACGACATTGCCCGCAACAATTCTGACGGGCCCACCGCCTCCCAGGGCGGCGACCTGGGCTACTTCAGGCGCGGAACTCTGGCTAAGGAGCTGGAAGACATCACCTTCGGGATGAAGGCCGGCGATGTCACCAAGCCCATCCGCACCAAGCAGGGCTTTGTGATTCTCCAGGTCAGCGAGCACCAGCAGGCGGGTGTGCCCCCGGAGAAGGATGTGGAAGGCAAAATCCAGGACGCCCTCTACCTGAAAAAGCTGCAACCGGCGCTGCGCACCTATCTCACCAAGCTGCGCGAAGACGCTTACATTGACATCAAGCCCGGCTACAACGACACCGGCGCCAGTCCCAACGAAACCAAGCCCATCTACACCACCGCCGCCGCCGACCAGGCCAAGAAGCACAACAAAAAGAAGAAGCGTTTCCTGCTCTTTTAATGGTAGGCTGACCTCATCGGCGGATCTCCCGCCAACAGCGTGCTGTTGGCCTTGTGGCCCGTTCCGCCCCACGCTGGTCATGAAAGATTTTTATATCTGCGATTGCCTGCGCTTCGAGAACAAGGTCATCACCTCCAGCTTTGTCGTGGCCGCCAAGCAGGTGAAGCCCAAAAAATCAGGCGAGCCCTACCTGGCCCTCACCCTCGCCGACCGCAGCGGGCAGCTCGAAGCCAAGATGTGGGACAACGTCGCCGAGGCCATTGACGCCTTCGAGCAGGACGACTACATCAAGGTCAAGGGGCTGATCAACCGCTACAAGAACCACTTTCAGCTCACCATCCACAAGCTGCGCCAGCTGGGCGAAGCGGAAGTTGATTTTGCCGATTACCTGCCCAAAACCAGCCAGGATGTGGAACAGCTCTGGCAGGTCATCGCCGGTTTCGTCTCCGCATTCAAGAACCAGCACTTGCGCGCGCTGGTGCAGGCTTTCATGGCCGATCCGGAAATTGCCGCCGGCTACAAGAACGCGCCGGCGGCCAAGACCCTGCATCACGCCTACATCGGCGGATTGCTGGAACACGTGGTTTCGCTCTTCCGCTCCTGCGATCTGCTCAGCCGCAATTACCCGCAGATTGACCGCGACCTGCTGCTCACCGGCGCCTTCCTGCACGACATCGGCAAAATTTACGAGCTCTCCTATAGCCGCTCGTTTTCCTACACCACCCGCGGGCAGCTGCTGGGTCACATGATTATCGAGCTGGAGATGCTGCAGGAGAAGCTCGCCGGGCTGCCGGGCTTCCCCGGCGAGCTGAAGATTCTGCTCGAGCACCTGATCATCAGCCACCACGGCCAGTACGAGTTCGGTTCGCCCAAGCTGCCCATGTTTCCCGAAGCCCTCATGCTGCACTACCTCGATGACCTGGACTCCAAGATGGAGAGCATGCGCGCCCATTTCGAGCGAGAGTCCGGACTGGAAGGCGCGTGGACCAGCTACAACCCGTCGCTGGGCCGGCCGCTGCTCAAGCGCGATAAATTTGTGGAGAAGCCGGCGGAGCCGGAAACGCCGGCGCAGCCCCAGCCGGCGGCGAATGGAGAAACGCCTGCCCTGCCCGGCTTCGAACCCAGTAACGGCAACTCCGGCAAGGCGGCCGCCGTCGCGGCTGGACCCGCCGTTTCCAGCGAACCGGAGAAATTGGCGCCATCCAGCAAGACTTAAGCCTGTTCAACTCCTGCCATAGGTGCGGAACAGGAAGCTGCTGCGCGCGTCCTTCAAAAGCGGCTTCTTATTGAACCAGGCGGCTCCCTTGCCATAGCCGCCCACCACGTACTTCCACCCGAACAGATTGTCGCCGCCGCTCAGCGCGATGCTGTAAACCTGCCCGGGCGCAACCCGCAGGCCCCCGCGGGGAAGAATGAACAGAACATGGCCGCAGTCGGCGACAGAAACGGTCTTGGATACCAGCGCTACCCCCAATCCCTCTTCATTCAGGATCATGAGGGAGAGCGCGGCGCTGTCCGGACCCGGGTTGGCCACCACCAGTTCCACTTCCACTCCGGTGAGCCGCGGCAGCCTTGGCCGGAAGCTCTGCCGCACGTAGTTATTCAGGTTCGTCCAGGCATTCTGCCAGCGTGCGGTGTTGGCCTGGTCGGGCTTCAGCATGGAGTGCAGCGCCGGCGGCCGGCCGCCAGCCGGTCCGACATGAATTGTCACCCTGAAAGTGATGTCGGACGCATAAGGCATTTCCTCGGCATTCATGACCGGGACTATCACCCGCGCCTCTCCTTCGGCGACCGCCTGGAAAATGTAGACAAACGAAGGGCCACCCGGATTCGGCGGCCAGTCCTGCGCAGTGCTCACAAGCCGAAGGGCAGGGGAGGTGATTTCGGGCGTGCCGTACTGCCTGGGACCAACGGTTCCCAGGCTGATCTCGATCTGCTGGCCCACCCTGGCGGCCACACGCTGTCCGTTGTCCGCGAAACTGAGCGACAACACTCCTGGGGTCTTGCCGTGTGGCGAGCGGCTTTGAGCTGCGGCGTCACAGCCCACGAGCAAAACTAAAGCCAGCCCGCTCACCAAGATTGTTGCCCGCGCGCTTGTCATGGCTAAGTTTCCGCCTGAATTGCGGTTACATACAATAGAATGGTTCCAGGTTCCCCTGTTGCGCCAAAAGTCGTGCTCTGTTTAATTGCTACTTTTGAGGCGGAGGTATCTTTATGACCCACCGGTACCAGGCTTTAGTTCTATGTTTTCTGCTGGCAGCCCTGGTTGCGTGCAGCAAGCCGCAGCCGGCAAGTGAAAGCCAAGGTCCGTCCGCTTCCTCGGAGGCGGCTAACACTTCCTCCCAGCCGGCCAATCCCGGCGCGCAGCCGGCGCCTAAGCCCGAGCGGCGGGCGGAAGCGGCGCCGGTTGTCGTTCCCGCCGGCACCATGCTCACCGTTCGTCTGGGACAGGCGGTTGGCTCCAAGATCAGCAACAGCGGCGATACGTTTCCCGCTACTGTGGCAACACCGGTGGTAGTCGGCGGCAGGACAGTGATTCCTTCCGGCGCCGAAGCCGAAGGCACCGTGGTCCAGGCCGCGCCGCTCGGCCGGTTCAAAGGCGGGGCGATACTGCGGCTCGCCTTGACCTCGGTTACCGTCGGCGGAACACCGCACCAGGTGCAGACCGCCGCCGTGAGCCGGGAACAGAAGGGAAAAGGTAAGCGCTCGGCGGTCATGATCGGCGGAGGCGCAGGCCTGGGCGCGTTGATTGGCGGCCTCGCCGGCGGCGGCAAAGGGGCGGCCATCGGCGCGGCGGCGGGCGCGGGCGCCGGTACCGCCGGCACCGCCTTTACCGGCAATCAGAACATTGAGCTGCCGGCAGAGTCCACCCTCAGCTTTAAGCTGACGCAGCCGCTGCAGGTGCGCAGGTAGGTACCGCCATTGGCTTTTGGCTGTTGGCTCTTCTCTCTTCGCTCTTGGCCTTTGGCTTAAAGACCACATGCCCAAGCTGTACGAAGCTAAGAGCCAAGAGCTAATGGCTAAGAGCCAATGGACACATCCCCATGCTCTCCTTCTCCCGCTTCCACGCCCTTACCTTCGACTGCTACGGCACCCTCATTGACTGGGAAACCGGACTGCTCGCCGCCTTGCGGCCCATCTTACGCGCGCATGGGAGCAAGCTCCGCGACGAGCAGATTCTTGCCCTCTATGCGGAGTTGGAGCCGGCAGCTCAAAACCCTTACCGCCGCTATCGGGAAGTCCTGGAGGAAGTAGTACGGGGATTCGGCGAGCGCCTGGGATTTCAGGCCTCGGAGGCGGAAGCGCGCTCTCTGCCGGACTCGCTGAAGAACTGGACGCCGTTTCCGGATACGGTCGCGGCGTTGCAAAAACTGAAGACCCGCTACCGCCTGGCCATCATCTCCAACACCGATGACGAGCTGTTCGCCGGCACCGCGCCGCATCTGCAGGTGAAGTTCGACCAGGTAATTACGGCGGAGCAGGCGCGCGCCTACAAGCCTTCACTCGCTCCCTTTCATTTTGCCCTGGAGCGGCTGGCATTGCCCAGGGAGCAGGTGCTGCACGTGGGCCAGAGCATTTACCACGACGTGGTGCCCGCCAGGTCGCTCGGTCTGGCCACCGTGCTGGTGCGCCGCCGCGGCTTCGGCGCTACTCGCGCCGCAACGGAGAAACCGGACCTGGAAGTGGCCGATATGGAAAGTTTGGCGTTGACGATCCTGGGCTAAGGGCGACCACGGTCATTGCGCTTCACGCGGATCAGACTGATGGCGCGATCCTTAGCGCTACCTGACGTAACAAGAACTACGTACCCTTAGGGCTATAAGAAATACTCCTTCCACGCTTTTTGCAGCGTGCCCTCATGCCAGTCTGCCCTCGCTACCCAGGGCT
>DASVBI010000063.1:0-8601 GCA_036375915.1 Terriglobales bacterium
CAGAATGCCGCCAATACCGAGTCACCTATCCCTGAATCCGCCCCTGCTTTGGGAGCGGTGCTCCTCGGCAGCCTCGCCCTTTCCCTTTTGGCTCTGCTGTTCTTCTCCTGGCTCACGCGTGAGGTCTTCGAGGGCGAACTCTTGAAGTTCGACCTGCACATCCGCATGGCTGTCCATCAGTGGGCCAATCCCACTCTGACTCTGGCGATGGAAGCCATCAGCGATTTGGGCTCGCCGGTCTTTTTGAGCGCATTGTTCGTGGTCCTCATCATCACCTTCCTGCTCGTCCGCTGGCGCCACGCCGCCGTTTGGCTGGCCGTCACCATGGTGGGCGCGCTCGCTCTCGATGTCACCTTGAAAGATGTCTTTCACCGGACCCGCCCCGTCTCCTATTTCATTCCAGAGCCCGCCGGCTACAGCTTTCCCAGCGGCCATGCCCTGGGCTCGTTCTGCTTCTACCTGCTGCTGGCCGGACTCCTGACCGCCCGGATTCACAACCTCGCGGCCCGCGTTTTGATTTGGCTGTTGGCCGCCCTGCTGGTGGCCGCTATCGGCTTTTCCCGCGTCTACCTGGGAGTGCATTGGCCCACAGACGTGATCGCCGGCTATGCCGCGGCCGCCTTTTGGGTCGCCGGCCTGGTCAGTGTGGATCGCTGGCGCCGGCGCTGAGCCGGCGCTGAGCACTCTTGTCTCGCCATTCTCGTGGTACTGACACTGGTCACCCTTTGGATAAGGGCAATCTTCGCCTTTCGTGACTGCCGTCACAGCGCGCGCTCTCCCTTTCCCCTATGTTGGCGGAATGAGGTGCAAAGCCGCCGTGAAGTTCACCCATAATTTGGACAGAGCCATTCTTCGCGAACTGGTACAAGGGGCCACACTTCAGCAACTGGCACGCCAGTTTGACCTGACCATGGCCGAGGCCAAATCGTATCAGCAGCACATCTGCCGCAAACTGCGCTTGAATCGTCCCGCCGTGCGCGAATACAGCCAGGCCGTTGGCTTACTCGCCCGCAAGGCGTGTTGAGTTCGAGCCTTCACCTTGCTCAATGCAGCCAGTGGAAATTGGCGGCGCTGAGCCTTCGCCGCCATCAGCAGCCACAGTTTCTCAATGTCGGCCGCGCTTCTGCTGTGAAAACAGCGGAACGAAAGGAAGTGCTGCTCGCCACGAGAGTGAGCGGAAGGACGGGATATTTCACCAGCCGGCATGCCTGGCGGCAGAGCCTACTTCTTAAACAGGTTCTCAAAAGCGCGTCGGGCGTCGTCAGCTCGTGCCCCCCCGCTGGTGGTCTCCTTCTCCACTGTCACTTTCATGGCGAAGAAGGTGCAGTCATTGGCGGCATCCTTGCGCGCAATGCGTTCGGGAATAGGCTGGCGGCACTCAAAGCGGCTGCCGGGATCGAAATAGGTGCACTGCTTGCACGCATGCAGCGCGGCGCCACACTTGCTGCATTTGCCGCTAGGCTCGGCCAGGCTCTGAATGAGCGCGCCACATTGCGCGCAGCGCGATACCTCTCGGGTGCCCGGCATCAGCACGGAGCGCGGTCCGCCCACCATGTTGCGGGGGCGCTCCTGTTCCCGGCTCTCCGTTTTGCCTTCCGTCCCCCCGCGGTCCATATAGCCGCGCTGCTTATACTTCCTCTCCATCTCAAACCTCCGCCGCCCGGCTGCTTCCGTGAATGGTGGCACTCAAGGCGTGACTTACTGGGACGGGTTAGCGGCACTATACGCCACCCGGCACGCATTTGATAACCGGCTGGCCCTGATTTGTGAACACCAGGAAAACAGCCGCGTTGTGCTTCAGGCCAGTTGACAGCCCTCAGCCGACCGGGTAATGTGCAGTCCAGCGGCGTTCGAGACCGAACATGCGGCGTTTTCGCTGGGCAATTCTCATCGGACAACTGGTTCTGCTGGCGCTGGCCTTGGCCGTGCCTCCCATGGACCTGCCGCAAACCGCCTTTAACGAAGCCGATACCCCCATCAATCAGGCCACCGTAACCGTGGTCCTGGGGTGCCGCTCCGCCCTCAGCCAGCTGCGCTCCACTGCCGGCACCGCGGTCACCGCGGTCACGGCGGTTCGTCGCCCGCACCTCCATGCCGCAGTCGCCCTTGACCTCCACCAGCCGGCGCAGCCTATATCCCGCTCCTTGCTCACTTTGCTCTGCACCTTCCTTTGTTAGCTCTTTCGTCCCTGCGTCCCTGACTTCGCGTTTCAGTTGACGACTCCTCGCGCCCTCCATTCCTGTGCGGCGCGTCTTTCCGGAGGCAATTGAGTTCGCGATTTCTCCACCAGGGACGGGGATGCTCCGCGCGCTCGCCTCTCGCTTGGGAGAACTGCTGAGCCCGGACATCGAAGCGGGGAACCTGCTGTCACCGGTCATGCTTGGGGCGTCCGGTGCGCATTTCCCCATACTCACCCTGCGCCGGCCCGGAGACCCGTCCTCCGGGCCGGTTGTTTATTTTCACCCGATTTAATGGCCACCTCCGCCGTTCCTGTCTTACATTAGGGGCCATTCAACTCGGGAGATTGTTCTCCCGGAAAAGGATTGGCGCTTTCGCATACCCGTCACATGGCTAAGAAAACAGCCGTCCTGCTTCTCCTTACCTTGCTCTCTCTGCCTCTCCCGGCTGCGCCCCATGCCGACCGCATTCTTCTCAATGGCAACATCTGGACCGGCGACAGCGCCAGTCCACACGCCCAAGCCCTGGCCGTGAGCGGCGATCACCTGCTCGCCCTCGGTTCCAATGATGAAATTCGCGCTCTGGCCTCCCCCGACACCGCCGTCGTTGACCTTCACGGGGCTTTTGTGGTCCCCGGATTTCAAGATTCCCACCTGCACTTCCCCGGGCCTTCCATCAATGAAGTTAACCTCGCCGCCGCCGACACCTTGCAGGAATTTCAGCGCCGCATCGCCGAGTTTGCCGGCAGCCATCCCGCCCTGCCCTGGATTGTCGGCAACGGCTGGGGCTACGCCTTATTCCCCGCCCAGACACCTGACAAGAAGTACCTGGATGCCGTCGTGGCCGATCGCCCCGTCTATGTCGGTGAGCGCGACGGGCACATGGGCCTGGCCAATTCCAAAGCTCTGGCGCTGGCAGGAATTACCCGCAATACCCCCGACCCGCCCAACGGCCGCATCATGCGGCGGGCGGACGGCGAGCCCACCGGCGAACTCAAGGAAGCCGCCCAGCGCCTGCTCACCCGCCATATTCCTCCACGCTCCGATGAGGATCGCTACCAGTCCTTGCTCCAGCACATGGATGAAGCCGCCTCCTACGGCCTCACCGCGGTTCAGGACGCAGCCCTGGACATGCGCGACTGGCCTGTCTTCGAGCGCGCCTTGGCGGCGGGCAAAATCAAACTGCGCTTTCGCTTCGCGCCCCCCATTCTGCCCCAAGAAGGCGGATTCCCCAGAAACCACAAGCTGCAGCGTCCGCTTACCGCCGATGATCTGGCCTACTACCGCCGGCTCCGCGATACCTTTCGCGGGCCGCTATTCAAATTCGGCTCCATCAAAGGCTTTCTCGACGGCACGGTGGATGCTAAGACCGCTGCTATGTTCGAACCGTACGTGGGAGGCGGTACCGGAATTCCCTTCTGGGACCAGGATGACCTCAACCGCACCGTGGCTCTCTACGACCAGGAAGGCTTTCAGGTAATGCTGCATGCCATCGGCGACAAGGCCATCCACATGGCGCTCGACGCCTTCGCCTACGCGGAAAAAACCAACGGCACCTCCGGGCGCCGCCATCGCATCGAGCACGTGGAAGTCCCCGCTCCCGCTGACCTGCCCCGCTTCCGGCAACTGGGCGTGATCGCTTCCACCCAGGCCATGTTCGCCAACCCCGATGCCACCACTCTGCAGAATTTTGCCGTGGTGCTGGGGCCGCAGCGGGCCGTGCACGCCGATGACTTCAAGCAATTCGACGATGCCGGCGCGGTCCAGGCCTTCGGCAGCGACTGGCCCGTCTTTTCCGACCAGGTTTTGCCCGCGATTTACTGCGCCGTCACCCGCACGACGCCCCAGGGCGCCCCGCCGGGCGGCTGGTATCCGCAGAACCGCATCCCGGTGGCCGCCGCCCTGCGCCACTTCACCCGCGATGGCGCCTACGCCAGTTTTGATGAGAATGTTCGCGGCACCCTTACACCCGGTAAGCTGGCAGATTTTATCGTGCTCTCACAAGACATTCTGAACATCCCCCCGGAGAACATTCTCCATACCAGGGTGCTGCTCACCGTGATGGGCGGACGCGACACCTACCGCGCCCCGGGCTTTCCCTGATCGCGCCGCCGTCAAGGCAGTTAATCGGCTTTCGGTTGCCGTGGAGGCACCCGGCTTAAGCCGGGTGAAAAGCGGGCTTCTCTATCTCATTCCAAGCGCGCTTCAGCCCGCGAGGAATCTGCTTTTGAGATGCCGCCCAGATGCTCAGGCCTTGCCTGCTCTCCCCTCTGCTGAGTACGATGTACCTGCCATGAGCTGGCGGAAAACTAGTTTTAGCGCCCTCTCGCTGATTCTGGCTCTGGCAATCCTCACCGCTTGTCAGTCCCGGCGGGCGCCGGCCCCCAAGGACGGCCGCTATCCCCTCCAGGGCGAAATCGTTTCTGTGGATCAGGCCAGGCGCCAGGTCACGGTAAAACATGGAGCCATTCCCGGCCTGATGCCCGCCATGACCATGGTTTACGATTTGAAGGATCCCGCTCAGGTCAAGCGCCTCTGGCCGGGCGATCACATCAAAGCAGACCTGGTGGTTCAAAGCGGCAAGGCGGACCTGGAAGATGTGACCGTTCAAGGCAAATGAACCGCCGCCGCTGATTTACCCCCGCCATGAATCCTGTCCCGCTCTGATGCGTTAGCGCGCAGCCCCCTTCCGCATGTTTACTGGGTGATGGTCACGATCGCGGGATGAAGCTCCCACAGCGTTGCCACTTCCGGCGTTCCCCGGCCCTGCGGGTGTTCGAAGTCCTCAAAAGCCAGGCCCGTCACCTCCGCCGGCAATGCCTGCGGCAAATCCCCTCCATGCGCGTCATCCAGGGTGAACCCATGCTGCGCCAGCTGGCTTTGAATATTTTTTCTGGCCGAACAGTATTCGCTATCCACCGGGGTCTCCACAATCACCCGCGGAGCTTGGCGGTCCGCGGTAGCGGAAATTTCCAGATGTACGTCGCAGTCGGCCGTGTTGACGCTGGCGTTCTGCAGAAACGCGTGGGCCACATGAAACAGCGTCAGCTCACGCCCGAACCGAGGCGTATTGGGCGGCAGGAATGGAGTTTGCGGCCAGCTCAGAATGGTCTGCACCGTGATTTCTACCGGCGTGGCGTTGGGCAGGGGCACGTGCTTGGCACCGTGACGATAGTCCAGGCTGTTCGGCTCGTAGGGCACACAGCTGCAAATGTCCTTGAGCGCGGAGCACGACCAGTTCAGCGCTATCAGCCCTGTCAGCCCAGCCAGAACCAGCGCTCGAGACCACGTTCGTCTTAACACCCGCTGTTGGATGCAAATTCCTCAACCCACATCGCGCCGCCACAACTCAGTACCTGGAAGCATCGCCTCATCTGAGCATGAACCTGTTTTAATTCAGCAGCTTGGCCAGGGGTTGAGCCTCATTCCCAACCCTTCGTCCAATTGGGATTTTTCAATCGTCAATCTACAATCTTCAATCGTCAATCCTATGCTTGTCATGATGGTCGGCCTGCCCGGCACTGGTAAGAGCGCCTTGTCGCATGCACTGGTTGAGTGCTGTGGCGGAATTGTGCTCGATAAGGACGTGATTCGCGCCGCCCTCTTCGCGCCGGCACAAATCGAATACTCGCGGGAGCAGGATGATTTCTGCCAGCAGCTCATGCTGGAAACCGGTGAATACCTGCTGGCGCGCAATTCGCGTCAGCGGATTTTTCTGGATGGACGGCCCTTCTCCCGAAGCTACCAGCGCCGCCAGGTCGAGACCGCGGCCGACCGCCTGCGCACACCCCTGGCCATCATCGAATGTGTTTGCGATCAGGCAACTGCGCTCGCTCGCCTCCAGGCTGACGCGCAAACCGGCGCTCATGCCGCCGCCAATCGCAATGCCGCCCTGTACGCACAGGTGAAGAGCGACTTCGAGCCCTTATCCGAGCCCCGGCTCACGCTCGATACCGGCCAATCCCTTTCCGAGTGCGTGCGCCAGGCGCAAGCTTATTTGGATCTCATCTTGTCGGACCGCGAATAGGCGCCCCGCCCCTTCACCGCCGGTCGTGGCAATTGGTGCACAGTTGCGGAGGGGCCTCCACCAGTAGAAACTTCTTCTCCCGGTAATGGTGGGCGGCGTGGCAGCTCAGGCAGGTGGTGCTGCGGTGGGTATGCACCGAGGCTGGCGCGCTTTCATGGCAGGCGGCGCACCGGCGGCGAATTGCGGCCGCCGAGGCTTCCTTGAAGCTGAAAAGCAGGCTTTTGTCTCCCCCGCTGTTCACATGGTTGCTGCCCGGACCGTGACAGGCCTCGCAGCCTCGCCGCGCCGCAACCCTCTCTTCCGCCAGCTTGCCATGCGCCGAATCGGCGTTCGTGCCCGCCGCTTCATCGTGGCAGGCCACGCAGGCGTCGCTCCCCACATACTGCGGAGCTTGTGTCTGCGCCGCCACAAATGGTTGATAAAGCAGCAATGCTGCGAGCCCTGGCAGGCAGAGGAAGACAAAGCTCGGTTTGCGAGAAACCATGGCATGGCCTCGCGCACTAGCTCCCCAGCCAACCCCATCGCCGCGGGGAGTGGCGGACTAGCTCGCCTCTTTGACTGCCGGGTGATGGCGGGTGCGGACCAGTCCGATGGCGCGCACGCGGTCGTACGCCGTGTGCAGGTCCTGGCTGAGTAGATGGACCACTTGCAGGCAGGCGTCGCGATGCACCCTCAGAAAGTGCAGCATGTCCTTGCGGCGCACGAACGCCACCTGGCAGTTGTCCAGCATCTCGGCTGTCACCTCGTACGGAGTCCCGGAAACTGCGGCGCTTAGCCCCAGCATCTCGCCCGGTCCGGCTATGCGCAGCGTCAGCCTCCGCCCATTGCCGGAACATACCGTGAGCTTGGCGCGGCCGTCGCACAGCATGAACACGCCCCGCGCCGCACGCCCCTCAGCGAACAGAGTGGTGCCGCGCGGATACAGGGCGATTGTCTTGATGGCGTCGAACGCTTCCAGCGCATCGGCGGGCAGGTCGCAGAAAACCCGGTCCGGCCGCAGGGAGCAATCAAAGCAGCTCAGTTGGATGGCGCTCTCCATAAGCCTGTGATAGCTCTTGCCGGGAACAGGGGCAGTGATTCGAGTCACCCTTCGCCGTGACCCTTGGCACAGCAGCGGGGCACTACGCGCCGGCTATCAGCCGCAACGCCCCCTTGTTGCGGATCATCAGGGTGGATCCTTTGGACTGAATGATCTGCCGCTTTTTCAGTTCCGCAAACAGCCGCGTCACCGTTTCCCGCGAGGTTCCGATCATCTGCGCGATTTCTTCGTGCGTGAGCGCCAGCTTGAGCCGCGGCTCCTGCTTCGCGGTTTCCCCGTTGCGCGTGCTCCACTCCAGCAGCAGCTTGGCCAGTTTCTCTGCCGCCGAATGGGAAAGCCCTAGCGAACGCACTTCGTGGCAGGCGTTGTTGTATTTCTCGCTCAGCTGTTCCGCCACCCGGAAGCAGGCGTCGCCATGCTCCTTCAAAAAGCGCAGGAAGTCTTCCCGCTTCACGAAGTTGACCTGGCAGGGATCAATGGTCTCCGCCGTCAGTTCGTAAGGCTTGCCGGATACTGTCGCGCTCAGGCCCAGCACTTCCCCCGGCTCCGCGATTTTCAGAATGAGGGTTTTGCCGTCCGTGGAACAGATGGACATCTTCACCCGGCCCTTGCACAGGACAAAAATGCCCCGCGGACTCTGTCCCTCCACGAATAGAACCGCGCCTTTGGGGTAGGCAGTGGCATATTTGATGTTCTCGAAAGCCTGCAGGGCGGAGTTCGGCAGGTCACAGAAGATGCGCTCCGCGCGCAGCTTGCAGGTTAAACAGCTTTCGACGATTTCCAACCCATATGGTGAGAGCACGCACACCCCCCTGTGACCAGTTGTCCTCCGGTTGGGGTCTTCTCAACTGCTTCCCCCGCCGTTCAGCGCGCTGCTCTGCCGCTCTCGCCCGGTAGTCTCCCGGGACCACGCTGATTTAGCGGCCCTGGCCCTGACTGGCACAAACTTAGTGTCAGTCCGCAACGTTACGTCTGGCTGTGATTGTGCCCACACCCTGGTGTGATAACGGTCACAACCGGCTTCCGCCCCCTCCCGCCCCCTTGTCCCCAGCCGCACCACCGTACGTGACCACTGTCACCTGGTTCCGGTCGCCGCCAGGGCCCTCAGGACAAGGGGGAACCCGGTTGTGGACTATCTTCCGCTGCTCCTGCGACCTAGCATGGGCTGGGGCTCAGGAGCGTATTCCGTAGGAGGGCGAGGCGGTGATTCGCCACGCAATTGCCACGGTTCTCGGCCTCTATATTCCCTGCCGGCACCGCCGGCAATCAGTTACCGGGCGCAGGCTGGCCGCTGGGGCTTATGAGATGTTTTTGGTGTGTTCCCTCTGCGGCAAGCGCATCAGCCCGGGCGTGGTTTT
>DASVBI010000195.1:0-3202 GCA_036375915.1 Terriglobales bacterium
GCTCGGTCGGGTTATCAGCACGGTTCTGTTGTATGGGCGTTTGCTGGGCCAAAGCTGCTGCCAGAGCAATGACTCCGAAAGCTGCCGTAGCCCACATTGGTCCATTACTGCGGATCATGGTTGCGGTCCTGGCTGCCTGGGTTTTCCTGTTTAGAAGTCTACCCAATTAGAGTCTCTGAATGCCAATGCTGTTGCTTCCACGTACGGCGAGCTGCAAGTGGCATCAGACAAAGAGTATGTGCCTGGGTTGAATACAACTGGGTGAGGTAAAATCGTCGGCTCGTTCGAAAAGGCAGTCCCAGTGATTTTTAAGCCACGTGGCGTGAGAAGACCGCTGTTCCCCTGGTTACTAACCGGCCTCCACTCGTTCCGTAGCACTTCCGAACGAGCCGACGGTGGAGACGTAGCAACGCGGGTGCCAAACGCAAGGCTTCGGGCAAGAGCAGGAATTTGAGCTGCGTTCGCCTTGTGGTGGAGCTGGAGTGCGGCGAAAACGCCGTGTCGCCCACCAAAGCGAGGAGAAGAGACACCAATTATGAAACCGCGAATGCAACGGCTGAGCATCTGCGTGCCAGCCAGGCGTGCGGCGTCCGGGTTCCTGCCATAGGGGTGGGGAGTGGGGAGTTCTTCAGTAACCCTCAAAATTGGTCCTAAGTGCGCTAGAATCCGAGCTAAACCAATGCTTTAGACCGACCAGGAGGAGCTTGCGGGACGCCGGGACGCTGGCTCAGCAATAGGTAAATCTAACTACTGGAGTCACTTACATGTGGAAGCACAAAGAAGAGGAGCAAGCTGAGGGAGGCGCTGGGAGGTCGCAAGGCAGCTCTGGGGTGGCGCCAGGCCGTCCGGAACCCCCGCGGATGACCGCTCCGATAGGTGGAACAGCTAACATCGGGCGTTCGGTCCTGATCAAGGGCGAGCTGTCGGGGAGCGAGGATATTTATCTGGACGGCACGGTGGAGGGCAGCATCGAGCTGCCTGGGAACAACCTGTCGGTTGGCCCCAACGGACGGGTACGAGCCGGAATTCGGGCGCGCGGAGTCATCATCGAAGGGAAAGTGGAAGGCGACATCGAAGCCAGCGAACGGGTGGAGTTAAGAAAAACCGCGGTGCTGACGGGAAGCATCGTGACCCAGCGTGTATCTATCGAGGACGGAGCGTATTTCAAGGGCGGGGTGGACGTGAAACGGCAAGCGGCGCCGCCGGTGGCAGCGCCGACGACAACGCCCCAGCCGCGGGCGGATGTGAAACGCGAGAGCGCGCCCGTGGCTGTTTCGGCAGCGGCGCCGGGCGGCAGCGGCGCGCCTCTGCCCAAACCACCGCTGGCGGAGCAAAAGAAATCTTAGATTTCCCCCACGCGCGCTTTAACGCGATACACTAAGACTCAAAGCGTACGAGCAAGTCAGCGACAGGCTTCCATGGGTTCTGTGGCGCAGAGTCTTCGAAAGTTATTCCGCGGCGGCTCCAGTGGCGAGCCGGCGCCGCAACCGCGCGCACAGGCGCGGTCTTCCCGGCGCTCCAGCGGGCTGGGAGAACTGACGCGCGCGCTGGCTGGGCGCGACGGCCTGTGCGTCCTCGATATCGGACCTACCTCTCCGGACAATATTCAGCACTTCACCGAACTCGGATACAAGGTTTACAGCGAAGACGTGCTGCTGGCATCGCGGGACGGTCAGTACTTGGCGGCTGATGCCGAAGGCAAGCAGGCGGTGGAGGAAAAGCGGTTTCTGGCCGAAAACCTGAACTACGCCCCGCAAACCTTTGACGCCGTCCTGTGCTGGGACATGGCCGACTACATGGAGGAACCGTTGGTGAAGCCGGTGGTGGCGCGCCTCTGGTCAGTGCTCAAACCCGGCGGCCTGGTGCTGGCCTTCTTCCACACCAAGGATGCGGGACCGGACGCGCCTTTTTACCGCTATCACATTGCCGGCACCGACAATGTGGAACTGCAGCTGCTGAGCGCGGGAAGCGCCCGCAACGGGAGCACAGCGGGATGGCGGCTGCAGCGCGTGTTCAACAACCGCCACATCGAGAATCTTTTCCGCGATTACGCCAACATCAAATTTTTCCTCGCTCGCGACAATGTAAGGGAAGTTCTGGTCAAGCGCTAATTCTCACCGCAAATAATCTCACCGCGGAGAGCGCGGAGAAAATCCAGCAAAAACTAGCAATTCTTCTCCTTGTGGCGCGGACGCCCTTCGACAAGCTCAGCGCGCGCTCTTGCCCGCGTACTCCATGGTCACAGAGGCTAGGAGCAACCTTTTACCCAACCGCGCCGCGGGTGCTACGCACCACAAATCGGGGTAGTCCGGTGTGCTCGAGGAGATGAACGAAAGGAGCGCGCAGCCGGGCAGGCAGGCTAAGCAGACGGCGGAAGCGCGCGGCATTGCGGAAGACAGGAAGAAAATCCTTCCGGTAGGTTTCGCCATAGGCGCGTGCGGCGGCGGGCAGGGAGCTTTCGCCGCGGAGGAAGGGAAGCAGGCATTGCGCGGCGAGTGCGCCGCTACGCAACGCCAGGGCTATGCCGTCGCCGACAAAGGGGTCCACGAAGCCGGCCGCATCGCCGGCCAGGAGCACATTCTTCAGCAACGGGTCGGGACGGCGAAAGAGGAGGGGCGAGGTGGTCACGGGCTCGGTGGCGGGCTGCCAGGTCAAGCTGCGGGCCTGCAGTTGGGGATGGTGAGCGAAAACAGCCTCCAGGGTGGTGGCCGCGTCGGCCCGTACCATGGCGGAAACGTTGATCACGCCAGCAGCAACGGGCTGCACGCCGCAATAGCCGCCGGCAAAAAAATACAGGTCAACCGAGCAGGGCGGCCTGGCTTCATGGAAGTGGGCCTTAATGCCCAGCCATTTCTGACCGGCGGTGGTAGAGGGTCGCGGACTCAGGTTGGACCATCGTCCGGAGGCGTTGATGACGCTGCGCGTCTCAAAACTGCCGCGGGCGGTCTCCACCAGAAAAGGGCTGTCGGCGGAGACCTTTTGCACCGTGGTTTGCAGGCGGGCATCGGCGCCGGCTTTCTCTGTGGCTTGCCAGAGCGCCAGGTCAAGCTGGAAGCGGGGGATGCTGGCGGCCGGAGGATGGATGGGAGCGTGAAGCTGGCGGCCGTCAAGGAAAACGCGGGCCGCGGGCAGACGGGGCGCCTGCTGCAGAAGGGAGGTATTGGGCTTCAGAAGCGATTGCAGCAGGGCAAGAGATTCGGCG
>DASVBI010000681.1:0-3897 GCA_036375915.1 Terriglobales bacterium
GCCCGGGTGCAGGACTTCCGCCGTTACGACATTATTACCCCCGGTTTTCTGGAGTTGCAGGCACGCTGCGATGCCCGCTTCAGCTCCATGGACCAGAGCTGGTCCAGCGTGGCCTGCCGCGCGCCCGTGGGCAGCCATGGCCTGCTCACGGTGAACGGCAGCGCGGTGGCTCCGCTCAGCGGCGGCCCCTACCAGTTCAAATTGGTGGCGCAAGAGCTGCCCATGTTTTCACTGGTGGCTGCCGCCCAGCACGCCAAGCGCGATCTGCCCGACGACCTGACCGCCAGCGGGGTGCTCAACGCCAGCTTCCTGGTTACAAAGTCCGCCCAAACCGGATGGCGCCGCTCCTGGTCAGGCGATGGGCAAACCAGCGACTTCAGTCTCTCTTCCGACCTCACCAGCAACCAGCTCAAGCTGGGCGCTATTCCCTTTACCGTTGTGGGGGGAGCGCGGCCGCTTCCGGCGCGCCACATGAAACCCCGCCCCATGCCGCCGCCCAGCGCGGCCCCGGAGTTGCAACTGGCCGTGGGGCCGTTTCGGATGCAACTGGATGGCGGCGCCCCGGCGGTCCTCTATGCCTGGCTTTCGCGCCGCGGTTATGAAGTGAATCTGCAGGGCGAAGCCCAACTGGCAAAACTTGCGCAGGTAGCTCGTACCCTGGGAGTGCATGCGCCTCCGCGCGTGAAGAAAGGGACAGCCAGGCTCGATCTTCAGATTGCCGGACTGTGGACCGGTTTTCCCGCTCCGGAGGTGACCGGCAAGGCGCAATTGCACAGCATCGCAGCCGGCTTGAAAAGCCTGGACGCCGCGGTGCAGATTTCCTCCGCCGACGTCTTGCTCGCTCCCCAGACAATCAGGGTGCAGAACCTGGCGGCTACGTTTGCCGGCAGTGGCCTGCATCTGTCCGGGTCGGTGCAGTTGGCGCGGCAATGTCCGGCGGGCGAAGTCTGTCCCGCGCAGGTGAATTTGCATGCTGACCAAGTGGCGGCGGCCGAGCTTGGCAACCTGCTGCATGCCCGTCCCAGCCGTCCCTGGTACCGCCTGCTGCAAAAAGACGGCACCAAGCCGCTGGCCGGGTTGGCAGTCGCCGGCGTCATTTCCGCGAACCGGGTGACCGTGGGCGGGCTGGCAGCCACCCATTTCACCAGCCACCTGCTGATTCAGGGCGGGAAAGTGCAGCTTTCGCAAGTGCGCGCCGCCATCTGGGGCGGCCAGCACAGCGGCGAATGGCAGCTTGATTTTTCCGGGCGCGAGCCGGCCTACAGCGGCACCGGCACACTGGAGCATGCTTCTCTGGCGCAAGCCGCGCAAAGCATGGGCGACGACTGGGCCACTGGCAAACTTGCCCTGCAATACCGGCTGCGGGCGGCGGGCTGGACTAAAACCGATTTGCGCGACTCGCTGGCCTCCGCCGCCGGCTTTGACGTGCGCGACGGAGTACTGCGCCACCTCAGCCTCACCCCCAGCGCCCAGCCAATGCGCCTGCGCCGCTTCACCGGTCAGCTGACGCTGAACCGCGGCGAGTTCACCCTGGCGGCGGGCAAATTGCAGGCCCTGGACGGCATCTATCAGGTAAGCGGAACCGCTCTGCTCGACAGCAAGTTGAACATCAAACTGGTGCGCGACAGCTCCCATTCTTTCGATATCACCGGGACCCTGGGCGCGCCCCGGATAACGGTTGTGCCGCACCCGCAGAGAGAAGCCGCGCTGACCCGATGAAACTCACTGCCATCGTTTTTCTGGGACTGGTCTTTTCTTTTGCCTCGGCGGGCAAGCTTCATCCCGCCGCTAGTCCCGCCGCCGAAAGCCTGCAGCGCAAGCTGGACCGCATCCAGAGCAACGGCGCCCTGGCCCACCCCCGCCCCCTCACCACCGTCATGACCGAGCAGGAAATCAACGCTTATGTGGCCAGTGGGCGGGTGAACTTGCCCAAGGGGGTGCAGTCGGTGCGCTTTTCCGGCCAGCCGGGAGTGATTGATTCCTGGGCGCGGGTGGATTTCGACCAGCTCACCGCCGGACAGCGCAGCGCCAATCCCCTGCTCAGCATGTTCAGCGGCGTGCACGATGTGGCCGTGACCGCGCATGGCAGCGGCGCCGGCGGCGTGGGCAACGTGCATATTGATTCCGTGGCCCTCGACGGCGTGCAAATCCCGGACTTTGCCCTGCAAATGTTCGTAAATCACTACATCAAGCCCAAGCATCCCAACCTGGGCATTGACAACCGCTTTCAGCTGCCCGACCGCATTGACACCGCGATAGTGGGCAACCACATCCTGACCGTCACGCAAAAGTAGCGCCGGCGTCTTGCCCTCGCTCCCTTCGATCCCTGTGTGGGCACAGCCGCCCTCGGCTGTGCGGGCGAGCGAAGCTCGCCTGGTTTGCCGCCCAGAAATAAAGCTGCTGCTCATTCTGAAACAGTAGAGCAGTGAGCCGGTCCCGTAGGGACCGTCTGAACGTAGCCCGCCAGTTCACTGGCGGGACGAAGGGGGCAATCTGGACCGAGTCCCGTCAGGGACGCCTGAAGCCGGGCGCATTCTGAATTTATTATTGTATTTTCGCCAACCCTCGCGAACACGGAAGGCATGTTCGCAGACTTTTCAGTCGTCCCTAACGGGACTGGAATCTCGATCCTACCCTTCCCGCCAGTAAACTGGCGGGCTACTCTCATATCGTCCCTCCGGGACGCAGTTTTGTGGCGCGGGCGCCCCGCCCGCGAGGGTCGCGCCGAATCGAGCACGCCTGTCACTCGGTAGTCGATGCGGCTTGCAAGCTGGCTGCCGGTCGCTTGCGCAGCGCCCATCCCAAACAAATCCATGCGGCCAACGCAATCCATTCATAGACACTGAAATGGCCGGGAATGAAAGGCAGAATTTTCATGAACACCATGCCCACCGCGACCACGACGCCCAGGATGGCGACAGCGCGGCGTAATGGCAGCGGGCGCATGCGGTAATAGGAAGCGCACGCCGCCATCCAGCCCAGCGCCGAGGCCACCGAACCCACCTCCGTAATCGGCACCAGGATGGCTTCCCCGGCCAGCATGATGGCGGCGGTTGCAATCCCCACCCATACCACCGCCACTGCCGGTGTCTGATTCGTGGGATGCACCCGGCCCAGGCGAGGCTCCACCATGCCCCGGCGCCCCAGCGCAAATAGCAGACGGCTGGAAGCCACGAAGTTCCCGTTGAAGACTTTGAACAGCGAGAGCAGCGCCGCGCTCAAAATCACGCTGACAATCCAGCGCGCGTGCAGCGCGCGCTCAAATGCCACCGCGGTGGAGAAGGCGCCGCTGGGCAGCTTCTGCCAGGGGGAGGCCCAGGCAACAGCGGCTATCACGATGGTGTAGAACAGCACTCCCACCACAATGGCCAGCACGATGGCGCGAAAAAATCCACCGGATTGGAAATCTGGATTGGCTTCTTCGGCGCACTTGGCTACCGACTCGAACCCGGTCATGAAATAGGGCACGATCTGCAGCACCAGCAGCACGGAAATGAACGGCGTGTGGCTGAACAGCGGCGGGAAATTGCGGGGCGAGCCATGCGCGGCGCCGAAGGAAACGAAAATCACGAACAGCCCCAGCACCGCAAACGTGGTCCAGTTCTGGAAGGTGGCGCTCAGGCGGACACCGCGATAGTTCAGAATCGTGAGGAGCGCGGTCAGCCCCAGGCCCAGCGCCAGATGCGGCAGATACACCGGCCGGCCGGCAATGCGATAAATTTCGAAAGAATCCAGGCGGGGAAATATGAAGGCGGCAATGCGGCCCAGGGCCACCGCTTCCCAGGGGCAGACGATGAAGTAGGCCAGAAACATCATCCACCCGGTGGCATAGCTGACGGTCTGGGGAAAAACTCTGGCGGTGTAGGCGATTTCTCCCGCGGCGTCGGGCATGGCCGC
>DASVBI010000345.1:0-5375 GCA_036375915.1 Terriglobales bacterium
ACTCTGCTGAAAATATGTAAGGCGCCCCCCAATCAGGCGGAAGGGCGACCCCTGCAGGTTGGGCAGAGTGAAAGCGAAGGGCAACCTGCCTTCAAACCAGGGCTTCACCGTGTGGCGATCGGACGAGAGCACGTCTGCCGGGTTGGCGCTGGCCAGGGTAGAGACGTGCAGGTCCAGAAGTTCGCTGACAAAGTTCGTCGCCCGTGGGCGCGCCAGCCACATGGCTCCGGCAACCATCACCAGCACCAGCGCGGCGGCAGCCAGGCTGAACTGCGGCAGCCAGGGGTGTGAAACCCGGGGCGGCGGGCTGGTCATCTGCGCCACTCGGAGGCGCAGCCCCGTAGCCGGCGCGTACCGTCCCGCAGCGGCGGCGCGGATTCCCCGCTTCATTTGCAAACAGCTGAGCACGGCGCTGGAGCAGGATGGGCAATCACGCAAGTGCTGTTCGTACTGCGCCTGCGTTTCCGGCGAAAGCTCTCCGTCCACGTAGCCGTCGAGACGGACTCGCCATTCACAGTTCATGGGAGGTCCTCCGCAATTGCCGCCGCAACAATTCGCGCATGGCGGCCCGCGCTCGTGACAGGCGTGACATGACTGTACCCAGGGGAAGCCCCAGCGTGGCGGCAATTTCCCGATAGCTCATCTCCTCCAGGTCACAGAGCAGGATAATTTCGCGAAAAGGCAAGGGCAGTTGCTCCAGCGCGGCGCGAATCATCTCCTGGTCAGCGCGCGCCAGCAGCAGCGATTCCGGGGTTTCACTGATGGCAGGCAGCGCCGCTTCCTCGTTCTCTTCTTCGTCCAGCGGCACCGTCGCGGCTGCCCGCAGTCCGGCGCGCGAACTCAGAAATGTATTGCGCACAATGCGGTACATCCAGGCGCGGAAATTGGTTCCCGGAGAGAACGAGGCGAAGCCTTTAAGCGCCTTGGCGTATGCCTCCTGCACCAGATCCTCGGCTTCTTCGCGGTTTTGCGTGAGCCAGTGGGCGAAATTGTACAGCGGCGCAAACAGGGGCATGGCCAGTGCTTCAAAGGAACCGGTATCGCCGGTTTCCCTGGCAGGCGGTTCCGTGCTGGCTGCCGCTTCCTGCGCCACACTACGGGATAGCAGTTTCAATCCTGCAGCTCCCGCGTGGATTCGCAATAACCGGCTTCATGCCACCACCACCGCGCCGGTCATGGTGGGGTGAAGCTTGCAGTGGTAGGTAAACCTGCCCGCCGAAGGGAAGATGTGGCGGAAGGTTTGGTTGGTATCCATCAGAGGCGAAGAGAACAGATCGGCGTCGCTGGTAATGGTGTGCGGAGTGTCGTCCTTGTTCGTCCACTCCACTGCTGCACCCTTCCGCACTGACAATTCCCTGGGAGCAAAGGAGAAATTGCCGATGGCAGCCGCGACCACCGCGCCTGCCGCTGCTCCCGTCGCGGGTGAACTGCCGGCCTGGGAGTTCGTTGCGGAAGCGGCTGCCGCCGCGGCTTGGCGAAGAATGCCGTTGACCTCTGCCGGCCGCGCGCCAGACAGGGTTGCATCCACTACGGCCAGGTGGCGCTCACCGCCCAGGTAATTAACGTCAGCTATACCCAGCACGCGCCGCAATTGTTCAGAGGGCACCTTAAGCGGGCCGGGCGCCTGCGCCGTTCCGGGCACTGGCTGGGGAAAGGCAGTGGACAGGGCGGTGTGAAAGGTCACATTGCCTTCCACCTTCTGCATAATTTGGTGGATGTGACCGTTGAGAACGGTGACCGAACCAAATCGGCGCAGATAGGAGAGCGCCTGGGCGCTATCCTGCGTGCCCCATCCCCACTCGGGATACACCGTCCACAGCGGGATATGCGCAAACACCACCACCGGGGTGCTGTTGCTGTAACCGTGCAGGTCCCGTTCCAGCCATTCCAGTTGTTCGTGGCCGAGTTGGCCGAGTCCTCCGGCTTTCAGGTCGAGCACATTCACCAGGCCGACAAAGTGCACTCCCTTGTGGTCGAAACTATGCCAGCCACCGCCCTGGGTGTGTTTGCCGTAACGCTCCAGGAACTGGCGGCCGTTGTCGAGTGCGACATCGTGTTCGCCGGGCACGTAAAACACCTGTTTCCGCTTCGCCCCTTTCAGCACCTGGTCGAGGGTGTCGAACTGTTGCGGCTTGGAGAGGTGACTCAGATCCCCGGTATGCAGGATCAAATCAGGCTCGGCGGGCAGGGCGTTGATCTTATTTATGGCGGCTTGGAAGGTGGCGGTCACGTCGGGATTGGCTCCTTTGTCAAAGCCGATGTGGCTGTCGCTGATCTGCACAAAGGTGAAACTGCCGGCCTCGCCCATTTTTTGCCGTCCGCCCGCGATCAGCCGGGAGACAGGCACGCCGCCGGCTACGGTCCATACCAGCCCGGTTCCTGCCCAGGCCATGCATTTGAGAAATCCGCGACGGTCCACTCCATCGCCATGCTGCGCTTTCTTGCCGGCCTCGCTCATACTCTTCGTCTGACGCATATCGGCCTCCGCCGGTTACTTGAATAATCGCTGTCCCGCGCGGGGGGTTGAATCCGCATGCCCCGCACCCCTGATAACTGGAAATGCGAAGTTTTATTCCACGTTCGCGATTGCCTTATCCGGCGGCGGCGAGAGCAGCGGATGTCTCCGCGGATGGTTCGCCTTACTGGAAGCTTCGTTTACACGGTCGGCACAGATGTGGATTGTGTTTGTTGCGGACTGCAGGACGTGGTTCCCGGGGGAGAGGGCGGTCATTACTCGCGGGTGTTACATAACTGAAACATTCCGCGTGAGTGATGTGAGCGGCTGCGTTTGTAAAATCTTTTTCTGCACGGTAATTTCCAGAACTCCCTGCGCCGGCTCTTCGTCTATGCGGTGTGAGGCGCTCAATTCGCGAATGAACTGGGCGCGGTCTCACGAACAGCACGCCAGGCTTGGCGGCGCCGGAGACGGGCGGCGCAACTTCTCGGGGCCGAAGAGCGGGAGCATTTTATGTCATCACGCAGGTTGTGCCGTGTTGCCGTGGTTTTCGCGCTATCCATTGTGTCAATTGCCGTTGACTTGAAGGGCATGAATCTGAACTTGCCTGACGACGAGTATCAGCGTGAAGCGGAGGGCTTAACCCCGCAACAGATACCCCAGTTGACGGCCCAGGCCTCCTCCGGCGATCCCCACGCGCAATGCGTCCTAGGTATTGCCTATACGGATGGTTTTGGAGTGAGCAGAGACTACGCCAAAGCAGCACAATGGCTGCGCCGGGCCGCCGACCAGCATGTGGGCCGGGCGGCTAACGATCTGGGTTATTTGTATCAGCAGGGAGCAGGCGTTCAGCAGAGCTATGCGCAAGCCGCGGAGTGGTATCGCCGGGCAGCGGAGCAGAATAATCCAGAGGGACAAACCAACCTGGGTTTTATGTACTCCCAAGGTTTGGGCGTGGAACAGAATGCAGGCGAGGCCCTGAAGTGGTACAGACGGGCGGCGGCGCAGGGCTTTCCAGCGGCGCAATTCAATTTGGCGAGTTTATATCGCGACGGCAAGGGCGTAACCCAGGATTACGTGGCAGCCGCAAGACTCTATCGCCCGCTGGCGGAGCAGGGCCATAGCATGGCACAGCGTGAATTGGCCATCCTTTATCAGGGGGGCCTGGGCGTGCCTCGCGACCAGCGCGAGTCCCTGCGCTGGTATGAAGCGGCGGCGGAACAGGGTGATGCGCTGGCGCAGAACAGCTTGGGGTACCTGTATTTCACCGGCAAGCTGGGCCGCAAGGACTATGCCGCCGCGGCCAAGTGGATGCAAGCGGCCGCCCGGCAGGGAGTGGCGCAAGCGCAGGCCAATCTGGCTTACATGTATCACCGCGGGATCGGACTGCCACGCGATTCCAGGCAGGCCGCAGAGTGGTACCGAGCTGCCGCTCTTCAGGGCAACGCCATCGCCCAAACCAGCCTGGCGCAACTCTACTACGCCGGCGACGGCTTGCCGCACGACTACCTGCAAGCCATGACTTGGTATCGCAAAGCCGCGGAACAGGGTTATGCCCCGGCGGAGAGAGATTTGGGCGACATGTATGCCACCGGACGCGGCGGACGCCTGGATTATGAAGAAGCTTATGACTGGCTCCGGCGCGCTGTGGCCGCGGGAGATAAAGCCAGCAAGCGTGAACTGGCAAAACTGCGGCAAATTATGACTTCGCGCCAGGTGGAAGAGGCAGAATTTCGCTGGTCGGCCAGGCGCTCATCCCTGCTTTCCTCGTATGCCGGCGCACCAGCCGGCCAGTCCCTGCAGAAGTTTGAAGACCATCCTCGTTAGTGGTCGCGATCAGCCCGGCTATGGCCAACCCCGTAGCTGGGTCTTATCTTTTTTCAGGCCGGGTTCACAAGCAAGATCCGGATAGCTTCCGAATCCTGCTTGTAGCAAGCTGAAAAGGATGAACTTGGGCTGCGTCCGCCGGCCTGAATCGCCTTTAGATCCATCCCTATCCTGCTGTTCTAGGCCGCGTGCGGCGCGATTTCACAACTTTTTACAGGTTTTTACTTGCCCATAACACACTCTGGGCAGGTTTAAAGTACTGTTTACCCGGTGACCGAGTTCAGGGGACAAGCCGGGCAGGAGCGTGCGATGAAAAAGCGCTGGCGCTGGAACGAGCGCACTCGATTGCTGCTGACGCTGGAACTAGCGGTGGTGCTGCCCGCCGCAGCTCTCATCGTGGTCAATGTCCTGCAGTTGGAGCATATCCACCGCGATCACGCCATTGAGGCCCTGATGCAGCGCGATTTCTCCGAGGCCCTGGCCATCTCCGAAAAACGCATCACTGAGAAGGGCTATGCCCTGGTGAAACCGGTACGGCAGGATTTCCCCCCGCCCCAGCAGGCTTGCTCAGACGAGCTTGATGCTGTGCTCAAGAAATATCCTTATGTTGCTCATGCCTTCTATTACAGCCCGCAGACCGGCCTGCTCTTTCGCTCCCGGCAAGCACGCATGGATAATCCGGACTTTCGCGCCGAATCGGAAGACCTGGAACGCATGATGATCTGGTTGAAAATGGACTACCAGCCTATCGTGAGCAAGCTTGGCGATCTGGACAAGGAGGGCAAGCTGCCGGTGTTTTTTGAGAGCAATAAGGTGCACCGGGGAGGCAAGCTGCTCTATGAATCGGTGGCGTACTTTATTGTGCCTCAGAAACCGGGGCAGCAGGCGGCGCTGGGCGGCTTTGCCTTCGATGCCGAATACCTGCGCGACCAGTTCTTTCCCCAGGTGCTGAACAGTTTGATGGCAAGCAGCCTCAGTGAAGATAAAGGCACCAGCCACACCGGCGTGATGGTGCATCTGAAAGGAGACCCCGACTCTCTGGCCGCGTGCTCCGTTTGGGATGGCGGCAAGCCGGAAGTCGAGCGCACCATGG
>DASVBI010000667.1:0-4288 GCA_036375915.1 Terriglobales bacterium
ACTGAGGGACCCTGGGTACTACTGGGTACTAGGTACCGGGTACTAGGTACCGGGTACCAGGTACTTCTATTGCAGTTCGTAGCCGGCGAAAAAATAGCTCAGCTCAAAGCGCGCCGTGTCCTCGGCGTCGGAGCCGTGAACCGCGTTGCGCTCGATGCTCTCCGCCCACTTCTTGCGGATGGTTCCTTCTTTGGCATTGGCCGGATTGGTGGCGCCCATGATCTCGCGCCACTCGGCAATCGCATTCTCCTTCTCCAGCGCCATCACCAGGATAGGCCCATCCGACATAAATGTAGTCAGCGAAGCAAAAAACGGCTTACCCGCGTGCACCGCGTAAAAGCCCTCGGCTTGTTCGCGAGTAATATGCAGCATCTTGGCGCTGAGAACAGTGAACCCGCGACGCTCGATGGTTCCAATAATGTCGCCCATGGCCCCGCGCGTTACCGCGTCCGGTTTAATGATGGCAAGAGTGCTTTGGATGGTCTTCATAAGCAGTGGCCAGTTGTCTGTGGCCAGTGGTCAGTTTTTCCTCCCTCGTCGATTGGTGGCTAGTTGTCAGCCCTCGGCTGCGGCCTTCGGCCTGGCGCCACCATGTGCTTCAACTGGGTACTGGATACTAGATACTGGGCACTAGGTGCTCACAACCGCCTTCCGCATCACCTCAATCACAGCATCGCCAATCACTGCCGGCGACTTGGCCACGCGGATGCCGGCGGCCTCCAGGGCGCGAATCTTTTCCGCCGCTGTGCCGTGGCCACCGGAAATGATGGCGCCGGCATGGCCCATGCGGCGTCCCGGAGGCGCGGTTTGCCCGGCAATAAATGACACCACCGGCTTGCGCACATGCGCCTTGATGTATTCCGCCGCCGTCTCCTCGGCATTGCCGCCGATTTCGCCGATCATGACGATGGCTTCGGTCTGGGGGTCGCGCTCGAACAGTTCCAGAGCGTCCACAAAATTGGTGCCGATGATAGGGTCGCCGCCAATGCCGATGGCGGTGGATTGCCCGATGCCACGCCGGGTGAGCTGGTGCACCGCCTCGTACGTTAGCGTACCCGAGCGCGATACGATGCCCACGTTGCCTTCCTTATGGATGTGGCCGGGCATGATGCCGATTTTGCACTTGCCCGGCGAAATGATGCCCGGGCAGTTGGGCCCGATCAGGCGCGAGCGCCGGTCCTGCAGGAACTCCCAGGCGCGCACCATGTCCAGGGTGGGAATACCCTCGGTGATGCAGACGATGAGCTCGATCTCGGCGTCGGCGGCCTCCATGATGGCGTCAGCGGCAAACGGCGGCGGCACAAAAATGACCGAGGCGTCGGCTCCAGTGGCGTCCACCGCCTGCTGCACCGTGTTGAACACCGGCCAGCCTTCGTGCTTAGTCCCGCCCTTGCCCGGCGTGACTCCGCCCACGATCTTGGTGCCATACTCGGCGCACGTTTTGGCGTGGAAGGTGCCTTCCTTGCCCGTCAGTCCCTGAACGATTACCCGCGTGTTCTTATCAACCAGAATGCTCATGAATAATTCCCATTTAACGCTATTGTCATCCTGAGCGAGGACGGGCCAAACCAAGCCCGTCCGAGTCGAAGGACCTTGCGTCCGTTACCCGCTCCCACATTCGACCTACGATGCGCTACGACCCGGCCGCCGCCACTACCTTCTCCGCCGCATCCTTCATGGTATCGGCCACAATGAAGTTGATGCCCGACTCCTTCAGAATCTCCCGCCCCTTCTCCACGTTGGTGCCTTCCAGGCGAAGCACGATAGGCAACTGAATATTGGTTTTGCGTGCCGCCTCCACCAGGCCGTTGGCCAGCGTGTCCACTCGCAAAATGCCGCCGAAAATGTTGATCAGCACCGCGCGCACGTTCTTATCCATCAGCAGGATTTCGAAGGCGTGCGTCACCTGCTCGGCGTTGGCGCCGCCGCCCACGTCCAGGAAGTTGGCGGGCATGCCGCCGGCGTACTTGATGATGTCCATGGTGGCCATGGCCAGTCCTGCGCCGTTCACCATGCAGCCCACATTGCCGTCCAGCTTGATGTAGTTCAACGCGTACTTGGAGGCTTCCACTTCCAGCGGATCTTCCTCGCTGGTGTCGCGCAGTTCCTTGATGTCCTTGTGGCGGAACAGCGCGTTGTCGTCGAAATTGATCTTGGCGTCGAGCGCGAACAGGCGGCCATCCTTGGTGGTGATGAACGGGTTGATTTCCATCAGCGAGGCGTCGGTCTCTTCGAACGCCCGGTAAAGGCCGCTCATGAAATGGCTGGCTTGGCCGATCAGTTGCGGCGCCAGGCCCAGCCCGAACGCCAGCTTCCGGCCCTGATACGCCAGCAGTCCCGTGCCAGGGTCAATGTATTCCTTGAGGATGGCTTCAGGATTCTCCGCCGCCACCTGCTCGATTTCCATGCCGCCCGCTGCCGAGGCCATGAACACCGGGCGCGCTGCCGCGCGGTCGAGCACAATTCCCAGGTAAAGCTCGCGCTCGATGGGCAGCGTCTCCTCGATCAGCAGGCGATGCACTTCCTTGCCCTCCGGCCCGGTCTGGTGCGTCACCAGCCTCATGCCCAGCATCTTGCCGACGATTTCTGCCGCCTCGGCAACTGATTTGGCGATCTTCACACCGCCGCCCTTGCCCCGCCCGCCGGCGTGGATCTGCGCCTTCACCACCACGCCCTGGGCGCCCTGTTCGAATAGCTTTTGTGCCGCCGCTTCCGCCTGCTCGCGCGTGGTCGCTACCTCGCCCCGCGGCACAGCTACCCCGTAGCGGACGAGAATTCCCTTGGCCTGATATTCATGAATTTTCATAAAAAAACTGGCGTGCCTGCTGGCCTCCACATCAAGCAGCAAACTTTTGATTGTATAGGAGCCAGTTGTCAGTTGTCAGTTGCCTGTTCTCAGTTCTCCGTTGTCAGTTGCCAGCTCTTACTTCCAATCACCTTTCGGATTGTCATCCTGAGGGGCCTCGGTCCCGAAGGACCTGCTTTTCGATTTGTGATACACAAGAAGCTCGGGATGCAGAGCAGTTGCCAGCTCTTACCTCCAATCACCTTTCGGATTGTCATCCTGAGGGGCCTCGGCCCCGACGGACCTGCTTTTCGATTTGTGATACACAAGAAGCTCGGGATGCAGGGAGTTGCCAGTTCTCAGTTCTCAGTATGATCATTTAGGCTAAACACGACCAGGTACTGGATACTGATACTGGCAACTGGGAACTGACAACTGACAACTGCGATCACCAACGCCCTGCACCGCATCGCCAACCACCGCGAGTCGCTGGCCCGCGAGGAGGCGCGCGCGGTTATGGCCGAAATTCTTAGCGGCGGCTGCACCGATGCGCAAATCGCCGCCCTCCTGGTCGCGCTGCACATGAAGGGCGAAACCGTGGAGGAGATTGTCGGCTTCGCCGAAGCCATCCGCGCCGCCGCCTCTCCGCTGCCCAGCAGTCGCGATTCCGCCCTCGACGTCAGCGGCACCGAGCGTGACGCGCTGGTGGATACCTGCGGCACCGGCGGCGACACCAGCGGCACCTTCAACATCTCTACTGCCACCGCCTTGGTAGTAGCCGGCGCCGGCGTGCGCGTGGCCAAGCACGGCAACCGCAGCGTCACCTCCAAGTGCGGCTCCGCCGACGTCATGGAAGCCTTGGGCGTGAACATTTCCCTGCCCCCAGCCCGCATTGCCGCTTGCCTGGAACAGGTAGGCATCGCTTTCCTGTTCGCGCCCGCTATGCATTCGGCCATGAAATTCGTGCAGCCCGCGCGCCGCGAGCTGCGCCTGCGCACCGTCTTCAACCTGCTCGGCCCGCTCACCAACCCGGCCTCCGCCTCGGCCCAGGTAGTGGGCGTTTACTCCGCCGATCTGGTGGAGAAACTTGCGGAAGCGCTCAGTATGCTGGGCGTGCATCGCGCGCTCGTCGTCCACGGGGATGATGGACTGGATGAAATCACCATAACGGCGCCAACCCGAGTGGCCGAGGTGCGCGAGGGCAGAGTGCGCAGCTATGAAGTAACGCCTGAGGAGTTCGGCTTTCCCCGCGCCGGCCTGCAGGCTATCTCTGGCGGCGACGCCTCCGATAACGCCGCCATTATTCGCGAAATTCTGGATGGCAAAAAATCAGCCTGCCGCGACGTGGTCATGCTCAACGCTGCTGCCGCCCTGGTTGCCGCCAGTCGCGCCGACCACATCCGCGACGCTTTGCCCCTGGCCGCCCAGTCGCTCGATTCCGGCGAGGCCCGGCGTAAGCTCGAAGCCATGGTGCGATTTACCAATGCGGTAGCCGGGAGTCAG
>DASVBI010000568.1:0-4071 GCA_036375915.1 Terriglobales bacterium
CGCCTACTGGTACAGCGGCAACGCCGATAAGGCCATCGCCGAGTTCAACCAGGCCCTGAAATATAACCCCACCCACCCCGGCACCCTGTTCAACATGGGAGTGGTGAAGTGGCAGGGCAAGATGGACCCCGCAGGAGCCGTGCAGGCCTGGGAACGGCTGCTGCAGACCAATCCCAACTACCAGCAGAAACAGCAGGTGCTGGACCTGATTGCCAAGGCGAAGCAGCACGCGAAAGGTTGAGCCGTTCTGCGGCCGTGAGCGAAGCGGGAGCCCACAGGCGAAATCCTGAGCCAAGCGAAGGACTTCGCGTCAGCACTCAGCATTCAGCCAGCAAGCAGTTGGCAATTCGCTGTTAGCTGTTGCTATTGGCCCCTAGGTGTTTTGCGTCCCTGGAATAGCCCTTGTGGCGCGGGCGCCCACGCCCGCGACGCGCCCTGCGCAGGAGGACGTCATCCCGAGCGGCCTTTAGGCCCGAGGGGATCTAGCTGCGGCACATCCAGGCAATGCCCGCGAGATGCTTCGGGGCTAAAGCCACCTCAGCATGACTCCTGGGTATTTCCCAATCTCGAAAGGGCTATCGTGTGCAGCAAGCCCCGCGCCACGGCCAAATGCCGACGGCCAAGTGCTGAACGCTAATTGCTTTCCTTCGCTGAATGCTGAGTGCGGACAGCCGATTTACTCCACCACAAACCCCCGCAACCTTCGCAGCAGCGATTCCGGCGCATCGGCCTCCAGTTCCACCACTCCATCGCGGTACTGGCGGGAAAAGATGCGGGAACGCGCTTCCAGGGCGGAAAGCAGCTTGCCTTCACTCTGCGGCACTTTCAGGCGCACCCGGCTGATGGGATCCTCCACCAGCATCTGATCAATGCGCTCGAGCAAAGTAGTGAGGCCAATGCCCTTGAGCGCGGAAACGTGCACCGTGGCGGCATCATCGCGCAAAGCATCGCGCTCGGCCGCGGGCAGCAGGTCAACTTTGTTGAGCACGTGCAGGCGGGGCTTGCCCGCAGCCTCCAGTTCGCGCAACACCTCTTCCACCTGCGCCGCCTGCTCGGCGGCAACAGGGCTGCTGGCGTCGGAAACCTGCAGCACCAGGGCGGCGCGCTGCACCTCCTCCAGCGTGGCGCGGAACGCCGTCACCAGCGTGTGCGGCAGGTTGCGGATAAATCCCACGGTATCGGAGAGCAGCACCTTGCGCCGTGAAGGCAGGTTGACCGGGCGGATGGTGGGGTCGAGAGTGGCGAACATCTTCGCCGATTCCAGCACCCCGGCGCGGGTGAGCGCATTAAACAGCGTGGACTTTCCGGCGTTGGTGTAGCCCACCAGGGCGACAGTGGCCACGGGCACCGATTCCCGCCGCTGGCGCTGCTGGGCGCGGCTGCGCCGCACCTGCTCCAGCTGCTGGTGGATGTGGCGGATGCGGCGGTAAATTCTGCGGCGGTCGGTTTCCAGCTGGGTTTCGCCGGGGCCGCGGGTGCCGATGCCGCCGCCCAGCTGCGACATCTCGATGCCGCGTCCGGCCAGCCGCGGCAGCAGGTACTCGAGCTGAGCCAGTTCCACCTGCAGCTGGCCCTCCCGGGTGCGGGCGTGACGGGCAAAAATGTCGAGGATGAGCTGGGTGCGGTCAATCACGCGCGCGGAAACTTCGTTTTCCACGTTGCGCTGCTGCGAAGGCGTAAGCTCGTGGTCGAAGATGATGAGATCGGCGGCGGCAGAAGCGGCGGCGCCGGAAATTTCCTGCAGCTTGCCGCGTCCGATCAGGGTGGCGGGGTCGGGCCGGTCGCGATGCTGCAGAAATTCGCCTGCCAGCTGGGCGCCGGCGCTGGCCGCCAGCTCGCGCAATTCCGCCAGCGATTCCTCGGCGCTGAAGCGCACTGCCGGGCGTTTCTCCTGATCGGCCTCCTCGGCCGAGGCCGTGCTGCGCGCCATTCTCGCCTGGGGCGGCACCGCCGGCTCGCGGGCGCCGGCGCGCTCCCGCGTGGGATAGTCAATCCCCACCAGAAAAGCGCGTTCCGGCCTCCCCCAATTACTCCCGCCAGCCGTGGTGGCGACCGCACGCGAGGATTTACCCGACTTCAGCTTGGTGGACAAACGCAAGGACCGTACTGCTCCTAACCTTCGGTGCCCGAACTCGTACCTGCCGTGGCTACGTCCGCCGCATGCTGCGCCGGTTTGGCTTCGCCGGCTGCCATGGGGCGCTCCACATGGACGGTTTTAGGCATCACCACGGTGGAGATGGCGTGCTTGAAGATGAGCTGCTCCTGGTTGCCGGTTTCCAGCACCAGCGAATATTTGTCGAAGGAACGGATACGGCCCGTCAGCTTGACCCCGCTGAGCAGATAAAGGGTAATGGCAGTTTTATCTTTGCGTGCCGTATTGAGAAAGGAATCCTGGATGTTTTGCGCCGGCTTGCTCTCCATCTGCCGATCTCCTTTTGTTAGAAACCGCCAGTCCGCGCGCCGATGACAAGACGGGGAATCGTGAGCGTGGACGAAATCTGCTGTTCCCGCCAGAAAGCGCTGATAAAACCAGTCCGCACGGGACACCTGTACGATACGGCGTTGGCCCGCAGTTTTCAACCTCGCTAGCCGGCCGCCAAAGCTTATACAATCGGCTGCTCCGGCGCAGGCGCCGGCGGCACTATACGCATGCCCGGAGGCCACCATGGAAAGCCACCTGTTTGCTGCACTCTCTGTCCCCGGCTCCACCGCCACCACCCAAATCGTTCTGCGCTGGATTCATTTCCTGGCCGGCATCACCTGGATCGGGCTGCTTTACTTTTTCAACCTGGTGAGCAATCCGGTCATGAAGCAGATGGATGCCGGCACAAGGGCCAGGGTGGCGCCCGCGCTGCTCAGCCGCGCCATGTGGTGGTTCCGCTGGAGCGCGCTGGTCACCGTGCTGGCCGGCATCGCTTACTGGATGATGATTGTGACCGCCGACGCCCGCAATGCGCAGGCCTCACCGGGTGTCGCCATCTGGAGCTTTTTCCTCATCTGGACGGTAGCCTTTGCCATCGAAAACGGCCTGGTCATGCCGCTGAAGGGGCCGCTTAACAAGGGACCGGTGCTGGCCATTCTGGTGGCCATTGACGTCGCTGCCGCCAGCTGGCTCTACATTCACTTCAACAATCACGGCTGGGAAAGCAACCGGCTGCTCTCCATCGGCATTGGCGGCGGCATTGGCTGGATGCTGCTGCTGAACGTGTGGGGCATCGTTTGGCGCATTCAGAAGAGAATCATTCTGTGGACGCGGGCCTTCGCCGAGCAGGGCACCCCCATCCCGGAAAAAGCCCAGCGCCTGGCCCGGCAATCGTTTCTGGTGTCGCAGATCAGCGCCTGGCTCACGCTGCCCCTGCTGTTTTTCATGGGAGCGGCAAGCCATTTCCCGATGCTAGGGAAGTAGGCGTCACGTTCCTAGCTCTTAGCTTTTGGCTCTTAGCTTTTGGCTGCGGGATGGAAGGGGCAGCCGGGAGTCAGGAGCCGTTTGTTATTCTGTAAAAGGGCTGAAAGCTGACAGCGAGAGCTGAAAGCTATGAGCCAAGAGCTAAAAGCCAACGGCCAATGGCCACCTTTCCTCCCATCGACGAACAACTCGCGCTGATCAAGAAAGGCGCGGTGGAGATCATCCGCGAAGGCGAACTGCGCGAGCGCCTGGAAAAATCGCGCGCCACCGGCAAGCCCCTGCGGGTGAAAGCCGGCTTCGATCCCACCGCGCCCGACCTGCACCTGGGCCACACCGTGCTCATCCACAAGCTGCGCCACTTCCAGTTACTGGGGCACACCGTCATCTTCCTGATTGGCGACTTCACCGGCATGATCGGCGATCCCACCGGGCGCATGGTCACCCGCCCGCCGCTTTCGCGCGAGCAGATTACGGAGAACGCCAAAACTTACCTCGACCAGGTGTACAAAATTCTCGACCGCGGCAAGACCGAAATCCGCTACAACCGGGAGTGGTTTGGCAAGTTCACCGCCGATGATTTCATCCGCTTGGCCGCCAAATTCACACTGTCGCAGATGCTGGAACGCGAAGAGTTCCACAAGCGCTTCCAGGAAGAAAAGCCCATC
>DASVBI010000724.1:0-6649 GCA_036375915.1 Terriglobales bacterium
CTGGTTAGAAGTTGCTTGGAAAAAGCGCGGGCTGGACCGCATCTTGGACGGGTATGGGCTTGCCCGCGTGACGCACACGAGGAAATGTGCTGCAGCATTTGTCTTTATCCCAGGCTAAACATCAGCTTATAATCCGCGCCAACCGTGAAACGACTACTTCTGGCAGGTGTGTTTTTCTGGCCCGCCGCCGCAGTGGCGGTAGCCGCCGCTGGCCAGTTCTTACCTGTTATCAGGAGCAATCAGAACCACCATCCGGCAGGAGAACTCCGCAACGGAGTATTGACCCTCCAACTTGAGGTGGGAAAAGGTATCTGGCATCCGGAGAGCGAAGATGGCTCTGCTTTGCCGATATATGCGTTTGGGCAGGCAGGCCAGGCTTTGCAGAATCCGGGACCGCTGATCCGCGTGCCGCAAGGCACTGAGATTCATGTTTCCGTGCACAATACCCTCCCGCTGCCAATCAGCGTGTATGGATTGGCAGAACCAGGCGCCGGAGACCGCCAGGCTCTCCATCTGGCGCCGGGCGCCACCCAAAGCGCCATCTTCAAGGCGCGGACACCGGGAGTCTACTTCTACTGGGGCGCGACCCACTCCACCGAATTGAGCACGCGCCGCGGCGCTGACTCGCAGTTGAACGGCGCGATTGTTGTTGATCCTCCCGGCCGTAGTCCTAAGGATGAAATCTTCGTTATCAGTGTCATGGCAAACGGTCCGCCCGCAGTGGCCGACGAAATCCTGGCGAGCATTAACGGCAAGTCCTGGCCCTACACCGAGCGCTTCCAATACGCAATTGGCGAGCCGGTGAAGTGGCGCTGGATTAACGCCAGCGACGAGGCCCACGCCCTGCATCTCCACGGCTTCTACTACCGGGTGGATGCCTTCAACCGAGACGGGCGAATTGAGAACTACAGCGGAAACTTGCGGCCGCGCGTGGTCACGCAGCAGATCCGTCAGGGTGAGACTTTTGACATGAGCTGGTCTCCGGAGCGGGCCGGACGCTGGCTCTTTCATTGTCATATGTTGGCCCACATGGTCCCGCCGACGCTGCCGTCCGATGCGTTACCCAACTCTGCAGCCGCACATGCAGAGGAGCACGCCGCGCACGATGCCATGGGCATGGGGCAGTTAATCCTGGGCGTGACCGTGCCGGCACGACCAGGAGACCCTGCTCCGCCGCCGTGGCACGCCGATCGTCACTTACGGCTGGTAATCAGCGATCCGGCCAACCGCGATTCCCCTTACGCTCTGCAGTTAAGCGAGTCTGCTCAAGCGACACCGGGCACAGCGAAACCCGGGCTGATGGGCCCGCCTATCGTGCTCAGGCGCGGCGAACCGGTGGAGATTGAAGTAGTTAATCACCTGCCCCAGCCGACGGCCATCCACTGGCACGGTATTGAGCTGGAAAGCTACTACGACGGTGTGCCTGGGTGGTCAGGAGCGGCGACCGAGATCACTCCGCCCATTGCTCCCGGCGCTTCTTTCATCGCGCGCATGGCGCCGCCCCGCGCGGGCACTTTCATTTACCACACCCACTGGCACGACGCCTCGCAGCTTACCCGTGGGATATACGGTCCGCTGATCGTTCTCCCTCCGGCAGAGAAATTCGATCCTGCATCGGACCTGATCTTCCTGTTCAGCGCGGGCGAGTTCGATACCCTGGGCCCGATGTTCCTCGTGAATGGTCGGCCGCAGTTGCCTGCATTGCGATTGCAGACCGGCAAGCGATACCGGCTACGGTTGATCAACATCTCGCCGGACAATGTTGCGACCCAGGTCTCCCTGCATGATGGTCATGGCCCCGTGCAGTGGCAAATCATTGCCAAGGACGGGGCGGATTTAGCCCCCGAGGCAATCAAATCCACAGCGGCTGAGATGCCCATTACCGTGGGCGAGACCTACGATGCCGAATTCGAAACCGATGCGCCGAAGGAGTTGCTTCTCGACTTCTACTTGCCGGGTCCCAAGGTCCACACCACGGAAACACTCGTGTTTGCGCCTGCGAAAGCCTTGCAGTAGGCGCTACTGTAGGGCCGGCGTCTAACCGGCTGCTCAGCTCACCACAGAAGTCGCGCGACCCTTTTCGCCTTTTTCTTTTCCGCTCAATCGAAACCAGGTACTCTCCGGCCGTCCGAAATCGAACAGACGACCCCGAAACCGGACAGTCAGCCCTGAATATCGGCTAACGAAATGACGCCAAAGCTCGTCCTTTCAGTTACATGACAACCTCTGCCTTGGCACGGCAGATGCTTCTTACTTGCATTTCGGGAAACTCGCGCGGCTGAACTTGCCGCCAGTTGCATTCGTAGTCTAAGCAGAGTGGGGGGAAATAATGGGAACTCTCATGCAGGACGTCAGGTACGGCTTGCGCGTTTTGCGCAAAAGCCCTGGCTTCGCAGCCGTCGCCGTCATTGTGCTGGCGCTGGGCATTGGCGCCAACACCGCCATCTTCAGCGTGGTCAATGCCGTCCTGCTGCGGCCCTTGCCCTACCCTGACCCCAGCCGCCTGATGCAGGTGTGGCACGTGCCTCCGCCCAAAAGCTTCCCCGGAATGACGATGTTTGCCGTCTCGCCGGCCAACTACCTGGATTGGGAACGCCAGAATCATGTTTTCCAGAGCATGGCCATTTACGGCTTCCGCAGTTTCAACATTACCGGCAGCGACCAGCCGCAGGCCCTGCGGGCCTCGGCGGTCTCGCAGGATTTCTATTCCACCCTGGGGGTCTCGCCCACACTGGGGCGAACCTTTACCGCCGAGGAGGAGCAACCCGGCCGTGACCACGTGGTGATCCTCGGCTACGCCTTATGGAAGTCGAGCTTCGGCGGCAATCCCAGGATCGTGGGCTCCACCATCGACCTGGATGATCAGCCTTACACCGTGGTCGGCGTTATGCCGCCCAAGTTCAAATTTCCCGACTGGGCGCAGCTGTGGACGCCGCTGGGATGGACGGACCAGGAACGCGGCGTGCGCGGCAATCACAATTACCTCGTCGTGGGGCGCCTGAAATCGGGCGCCAGCATGCAGCAAGCCCAGGCGGAAATGAGCACCATCTCGGCGCGCCTGCAGCAGCAGTATCCGGCAGATGATGCGGGCTGGGGCGCGGTCATCGTGCCCCTGCACGAGCAGTTAGTGGGCGACGTGCGCCCCGCGCTGCTGGTGCTGCTGGGAGCGGTGGCCTTCGTGCTGCTCATTGCCTGCGCCAACGTGGCCAACCTGGTGCTGGCCAAAACTGTGAGCCGGCGCAAGGAATTGGCCATTCGCGCCGCTCTGGGCGCGAGCCGTGCCCGCATACTGAGCCAGGTGCTGGCGGAAACGGTTTTGCTGGCGCTGGCTGGAGGAGCGCTGGGACTGCTGCTGGCCCACTTCGGAGTGCGCCTGATCGTAAACTTTCTGGCCGCGCAGTTGCCGCGCGCCGCCGAGATCACGCTGGACGGCTGGGTGCTGGCCTTCACCGTGGTTGTGTCGGTGTTGGCCGGCCTCCTCGCCGGCCTGGCGCCGGCGTGGCGCTTTACCAAAAACGACTTCGGCGTACACGAAGCGCTGAAGCAGGCTTCCAGCCGCACGGAGACGGAATCCGGCGGCGGCCGCACCCGCAGCGCCCTGGTGGTATCGGAAGTCGCGCTTTCCCTGGTGCTGCTGGTGGGCGCCGGGCTGATGATTCGCAGCCTGTGGGCCCTGCGCACCACCGACCCGGGTTTCGATCCCCACAACGTGCTCACCATGATGCTGCCCACGTCCGCAGCCCGCTATCCCACGCTGGAGCGGGTGATTCTGTATTACGACCAGGTGCTGCGGCGCGTGCGCACGCTGCCTGGAGTGACCTATGCGGGCGCCACCGATGCTCTGCCTTTGTCGGGCGACGGTTCCACGCAGCCGGTTACGGTGGAAGGCCACCCGGGGCTGCCCATGTCAGAACAGCCGGAAGTTGCGGTGCGCGTTTTTACTCCAGGCTACCTGGAAGCCATGCGTGTCCCCCTGCTGCGCGGGCGCATGCTGAACGACGGTGATGTGGCCGGCCGCCAGGCGGTGGTTGTAATCAGCCAGGCCATGGCCAAGCAGTTCTGGCCGCACGAGGATGCCCTCGGCAAGCGCCTGACCTTGTCTTTCTTTCCCGGCATCGCCCGCGAGGTGGTAGGGGTGGTGGGCGATGTGAAGATGGACAGCCTCGACATGTCTCAGCCGCGCTCCACTCTGTACACGCCCCTGGCGCAGATGACGCTGCCTCCAGGCGAAGTCTGGCACGGCTTTGCCATGGCGCTGGTGGTGCGCACCGCCAATGCGCCCAGCAGCGCCGCTGCGGCCATTACCAATGCGGTGCACCAGGTGGATTCAGCCCAGCCAGTGATGCAGGTGGAGACCATGCAGGCCATGGTGGCCGACTCCATTTCCCAGCAGCGCTTCACCATGCTGCTGCTGGCGGCATTCGGCGCGCTCGCGCTGTTGCTGGCGGCGGTGGGCATCTACAGCGTGCTTTCCTACAGCGTGCGCCGCCGGGTGCGGGAGATCGGGATCCGCATGGCTTTGGGCGCCCAGATCGGCGATGTGCTGCGCCTGGTGGTAATGGAGGGCATGAAGCCAACTCTCCTGGGCCTGGTCATCGGCCTGGCCGGGGCGCTGGCCTTGGGACGGGTGGTCTCCAAACTTATTTACGGTGTGAGCGCGGCCGATCCAGCCACCTTCGCGGCGGTTTCAGCGCTGCTGGCTGTGGTCGCCCTCGCAGCCAGCGTCATCCCTGCCTATCGCGCCACCCGGGTGGAACCGGTGAAGACGCTCAGGGAGGAATGAGGCCGGGTTCCCAAAGAGGAGCGTGGTCGTGTCACGGGCAACCCCGAGGCAATCCTCGCGACCGATGTGGATGACTGAGATTTACAGAGTCTTATTTCTGAATCTTCTCTGGCCAGCGAGGGTGCTTTGGCACTGCCTTGGATAACTATGGCCTTGACACTTATTGCTGCATAACTTTGCACAAAAAACGCAGCAACTCTCATCTTGACAATCCCCCGGACCAGGGAGCAGCGTAGGTGGCCGCACGTCGCGCGTAGAGCGGCGCATGCCGGGCCATCCGGCTCGCATCATGCAGCAAGATGCCAACGCTTCAGGGCCCAAGAATCGCTGATCGCAGAGTTCACTGCGATTGCAAAGGGAAGGGAAAACTTATGAAAGCAACCACATGGAAGATTTTCTTGCTAGCCCTGGCGCTTGGTATGCCTTCGGCCCGG
This sequence comes from Terriglobales bacterium, assembly GCA_036375915.1. Classification (GTDB taxonomy): domain Bacteria; phylum Acidobacteriota; class Terriglobia; order Terriglobales; family Acidobacteriaceae; genus JAICWP01. The sequence goes on from DASVBI010000724.1 coordinate 5,218, forward strand.
GCTCATGCCACTGGCTACTCGCTTACCATCCCCAGCGTCGCTAACTATCCCGCTACCACGATAAGGTTTTCCGCGCCAGGAGTACTGACTGGCTCCCAACCCATCGCCGCCAGCAGCATCAAAGTGAGTTTTACTGACGCCAACTTTTCGGCTACGCCGGCCGGAGGACAATGGATCACCAACGCATCCGGCACTTACTTCGCATTCACTTGCGCCCCCTCCTCGCTTGCCTGCATGAAGGCAACCAGAGGCAAGGGTTCGTACACGTACAAGCTGGTCGGCCCGGCCTTCGCTGCGCCGACCACTAAAGGACGGTTTCACCTCAACTGGGACGTGAATCCTCCAGGCGACGTCGTTGAAGACATTGTCGAGGTTCCCGAACCCAGCACTGTGTTCCTGTTCCTGGCGGGAATGCTTGCGCTGGCTTGGGCGACGCGAAAGAGAGTAATCGCCTGACTGCAACTGCAAGCGGTCGGTGGTTCCTGTCCGCGGACCGCTCCTCGTAGTTAGTGCGTTGCTCCGGCCTTGAGCGACTGCCCGCGCTTACCGGGTCCGCCGCGGGAATCGGGCAGAAGGAACGGAGTCTGCCGGCGGTATTGCTCCAACCAATAAAGCCATTCGTGCGCCATCACTCGGCCTCCATCCAGCGGAAAATGGCCCACCCTTTTGCCGCAACCTTCCCCGGTCCGTCTTAATGCGGTTTATCTGCACTCAACATTACTAAAGATTGGTCTGCACCTTTGGGTTATCTGGCCACAGGGGTGCCCTCCAAGCTAAACTTCCACGATTTTTTGCAATTGCGGTCTGCCGCACTAAAGGGGAATTCGTATGCTTCTCCCCATCAAACACGAGAATATGTCGGCTCGGCGCCTGCCGGTTGTCACGCTGGCGTTGATTGCCATCAACGTGGTGGTTTTTCTCGGCACCTACTCCACCATTGAAGAACAAGCTCCGCAACTGGGCAAGGCTCGGGCGCATATTCTGCTGCTGGCCGCCGCGCACCCGGAACTGAAGCTCACACCGGAGGCGCAGCAACTGGTCGCCAGTTTCCAAAAGGATCATCCCTCCACCTGGAAGAAGATCCAGGATCCCAGCCATGACGTGGTGGATCCCTGGGACGCGAAGATGCGCCTGCAGGAGGACCCCGAGGTGCTGCAGGAGGAGATGGATTCGCTGGCTCGGCAGTACACGACCTTCTCCGCCGAATCGCTCACCGCACACTACGCTTTCGTTCCCGCACACCCTGCGGCGATCAGCTATCTCACCGCCAACTTTCTGCATGGTGGCTGGCTGCACCTGATCGGCAACATGTGGTTTTTGTGGCTGGCGGGATTCGTGCTGGAGGATGTTTGGGGACGTCCGTTCTACACCGTCTTCTACCTCATTGCTGGTGGGGTAGCGCTGCAACTGCACGCCTGGACCAACTCAGGCA
>DASVBI010000248.1:0-6057 GCA_036375915.1 Terriglobales bacterium
GCCGCCAACTACCTGCTGGCTCAAAAGACCGATCTGGACGAGGCGCTCACATACGAAAACCAATCCATCGAGGTGGAGAAGCGCTTTGACAACCTGCTGACCAAGTCGAACATTCTGGAGGCGCTGAATCGCAAGGACGAAGCCGACACCACTCGCAAGCAGGCCTTGGCGCTGGCCAATCCGCTGCAGTTGCACATCTACGCGAGGCAACTACAGGGCCAGAAGCGTCAGGACGAAGCCTTCGTCATCTTCCGCGAAAATGCCAGAAAGCATCCCGAGGAGTGGTTCGTGCATAGCGGCATGGCGCGGATCTATTGCAGCCAGGGCAAGTTCGACGATGCGGTGAAGGAAATGAACGTCGCTCTGGCCGGCGCTCCTGACGGGCAAAAAACCTACGTGGAAGGCCTGGTAAAACGGCTGCAGGCGAAACAGGATATTAACTGAAGTGGTAGCTGATAGTTGGTCGTCGGTCGTTGGTGCGTAGTTATTGACCGTTAGTTGTTGGTCGGTGGTTCTTGGCGTTTATCGCTGAGGAAACAGGATCGGCACAACGCTCCCGGATGAGACCGGCTGAGCAGCCCGCCAGTTCACTGGCGGGCTGCTTTTTCCGTTTGTCCGGACTGGTCCCGGGCGGTGGCGCACTGGAATGGCTCCCGCGTCTGGTCGGCCGCTCGCGCGCACTCGAGATCGTCCTCAGCGGCGACGATTTCGATGCTGATATCGCCGAGCGCTATGGCTGGGTGAACCGCACGCTGGACGATGCCGACCTCGACGGGTTTGTTGATACTCTCGTCGGGCGTCTGACCTCGTTCGACCGTGAAACGCTGGCCGCGGCCAAGGCCCAGCTCAATCGCTTCGGGACGCCGACCGCTACCGAGCTTCAGTCGAGCAACGACCTGTTCTTCCCACTGCTGGCCTTGCCAGGCGCGCAGGCGCGCCGCGCCACAATCCGTGGCATCGGCTACGGCGTTCGGAGCGACTTCGAATTGAACTTCGGCCGGTACCTCCCTGGATTCGGGCGGGCGGACGACGAGGACACGGACGCAGCCTGACTGATCGTCGCCCTGGATTCGCGGTTTTGTAATTGAACGTCGGCATTTGGTGCCTAAAACCGGGCTGTTCACAAAGCTTCCACAAGTCGTAAGCGATATATTTTCCCGAGGTGCTAACCTTAGTCCCACTCGGAGGAAAGTTATGAGGCATTTTCTGTTTATGATCCTACTTGCGGCGAGCTTGCCGCTTTTCGCGCAAGGCCAAAAGCCGGCGGAGAAGCCAACGCTCAAGAGCATTCTGCTGGAGCAATTGCGCTCCACCCACAACCAGGCAGAGTGGTTCGTGCCGGCCAACACCGCGGTCGCGGGACTGACGGCGGAACAGGCCAGCTGGACGGATGGCAAGGGAAATCATTCCGTTGGCCAACTGGTACATCACCTGATTTACTGGGACCGCCGCTCTCTGGAGAAATTCGAGGGCAACCCGTTAGAGAAATACAACGGCAACAATGACGAGACCTTCACCAGCTTTGACAGCAAGCAGTGGACCGCAGCCGTCAGTCAGCTGGACGATGTCATGACGCAGTGGGAAAAGGCTGTGGAAGCTGCCGACGATAGCAAGCTGCAGGCCTCCTATTCGACGATCGCGCACGTTGGAACGCATAACGCCTACCACATTGGGCAGATCATCTACGTGCGCAAGGAGCAGGGGTCGTGGAATCCGGCGAATGGGGTGAAGTGATTGTCCATTGTTTCGGCAAACCCGGCGAGTGGGCGATTAGGGATCGCGGATGGCTGATCGCCCACCCGCCAGTTGCTCGAGTTGCCGCCGCCAGTCCAGACCTTCGACAAATTCGCGCGAATTGCGCCACCCCGGGCGCACCTTCACGAACAGCTCCAGAAAGACCTTGGTAGCCATCATCGCCTCAATTTCCAGCCGGGCGTGGGTTCCGATCTTCTTCAGCATCTGCCCCTGGCGGCCGATGAGGATGGCCTTCTGCCCCTCACGCTCGCAGTAAATGGTGGCGGCAATGCGGGTCAGCTTCGGTTTCTCTTCGAACTGGTCAATGATGACGCTGGTCGAATAGGGCACCTCTTCCCCGGTGGCCAAGAGCACCTGCTCGCGGATGATCTCCGCCGCCATAAAGCGCGCCGGCTGGTCGGTCAACTCATCCTCCGCAAAGTAACGCGGCCCTTCCGGCAGCGCCTTTACAATCTTGTCTAGAAGCAAATCCAGTCCGTCCCGTTTGCGCGCCGAAATAGGAATGATTTCCTGGAACTCGTAAAGCTTGCTGTAGCGCTCAATCAGTGGCAGCAGCTTGTCCTTGGGAATCAGGTCAATCTTGTTGAGCAGGAGAAACACCGGCGTCCCCGCCTGCTGAACCAGCCGCAAGACGTGCTCGTCCAACCCGGAATGGCCGCCCCGGTTTTTATCCCCCGCGCGGTCTTCGCCAGCCCGCTTGCTGGCGTCCACAATCAGCAGCACCAGGTGGCAGCCTTCCAGTGCTTCCCGCACTTCGACCATCATCTTGCGGCCCAGGGCGCTGTCCGGCTGGTGAATGCCGGGGGTGTCAATCAGGATGACCTGGGCGGGCGGACGCTTGCCCTTCTTGGGCAGGTTGAGAATACCCTGGATCCGGTTGCGCGTGGTTTGCGGCTTGCGCGTGACAATGGCCAGCTTGGCCCCCACCAGCGCGTTGAGCAGGGTGGATTTGCCGGCGTTGGGCCGGCCGAGAATGGTGACGAAACCGGAGCGCAGAGGCATGTAGTTCGGACGTTTCGGAAGACAGTGTAGCAATTAGCCAATCGCAGTCGGCATTTGGCACCTGGCATTTGGCCAAGGCAACTCCCGCTCCCGGCTAAATGCCAAGTGCTAACTGCTAACGGCTGCCTTTAAAGCAACTTAATCTGCTGCGGCACGGCGGGCTGAACCGCCTTGATGCGCAGGCGCTCCACCCGGCGGTCGGTGGACTCCAGGATTTCGAAGCGCAACCCTTCGCCTTCCACAATCTCCCCCTTCTGGGGAATGTGGCCCAGAATTTCGCTGACCAAGCCGGCCACCGTGGTGGCCTCGTGTCCATCCAGGCGAACGCCAAATAACTGGTCGAGGCGGTCCACGTCCATGTTGCCGGGGACCAGGTAGGAGTTGTCGGCCTCGCGCACAATGTCGGCCTTGGTCTCGTGCTCGTCGCGGATTTCGCCCACAATTTCTTCCACCAGGTCCTCGATGGTCACCAGTCCGGCCACGCCGCCATATTCGTCAATCACAATGGCCATGCGCACGTTGTTCTTCTGCATCTCACGCAGCATTTCGCTGGTGCGCTTGCTTTCCGGAACAAAGTAGGTGTCGGTGTGCATCAGGCTGCCCACGGTGCGCGTGGGCGCTTCGGTGTCCGCCACCTGCAGCAGGTCGTGAACAAAGACAATGCCTTTGATGTTGTCCAGCGACCCCTGGTAAACCGGCACCCGCGAAAAACGCCGCGAGCGCAGCATCTCCAGAAACTGCTCCACCGTGGTATCAACCGGCACGGCCACCATTTCCGGACGCGGGGTCATGGCCTCGCGCGCCGTTTTCTCGCCGAACTGCACCACCGACTGAATCAGTTCCCGGTCCGCCTCCTGCAGAATACCTTCCTCCTGTCCGGCTTCAATCAGGGCATCCACCGCCTCAGCGGCGTGATCGGGAAGCTCTTCCGCGTGTTCACGGGTCAGCGATGCCACCGACTGGCAGAACCCGATCACCAGGGTGACCGGCATAACCACGTAAATCAGAATCCGTAACACCGGCACCAGAGGCACCAGCCACGTGCCCCGGGTGCGGGAAAAGAAGACGAAAGGCAGCAACCGGTTGCAGACGATCACGATCAGCACCAGGCTCACGGTAGCCTGGAAAATCTCCGGCGTGTTCCAGCCCTTTTCGTGAAACACGGCGTAGCCAACCATCAGAGCGATCGCCGCCGTGCTGAGTTGGGTGAGCACCGCCATAGACAGCGCGGCCCGGGCGCGGCTCACTTTCAGGCGCGGCTCCACCCGCTGCTCGAAAACGTCAATGTTGTCCTGAAATTCGCGGGAGAGAAATTTACCGATCTCGGTGTAGAGCCGCTCTACGTAGGAGACCAGTGTCAGCACGCCCAGCACGAGCACGATGGGAAGGGCGATAACGCTCATCAGCCTCGCTCCTTGGCCCGCGGGACGTAGCCGGGCCGCAACTGCGGCGGACGAGCATCGTCATCGCCAGTGCGCGCAATCAGCGCCGTGGGCAAGCCCAGTTGCGCCCGCAGGCGCTCTTCCATTCGCGCCATGCTTCCATTGTCGCTCTCGTGATCGTATCCCGCCAGGTGCAGAACTCCATGCAGCAGCAAGATTTTCACTTCTTCGGCCGGAGCATGCCCGAACCGCCGCGCGCTCCGAGCCGCCATCTCGGCGGAGATGGCGATGTCTCCGGCAAATCCTTGTCCTGCCCCGCCGTCGGTGGGAAACGACAGAACGTCCGTGGCCTTGTCCTGGCCGCGGTAGCGGCGATTGAGCTCGCGAATTTCACGGTTGCTGCTTACCAGGACATTAACTTCGCCCCGCAGTCCGGCAGCACGCTGCGCCCGCGCCAGAAAAAGTCCCAGCGAAGCGCTGCTCGTACCCGCCAACTTTGTCTTGAGGATAATCACAGGTGTACCAAAAACAAAGGGGAGAGCCGCGAAAGGGCCCTCCCGTCGAAACTTCATCGCTTATTCTGCGGCGGGCTCGACTGCGGGCTCCTTTTCCACCGCCGGCGCCGTGCTCTTCCCATTGCCATTAGCGCCCTTGCCTTCCAGCGAAAGCGACATCTGGTCCTCGGCCACCTTGGCCTTGTGCTCATCGTATGCGCGAATGATGCGCTGCACCAGCTGGTGGCGCACCACGTCGCTCTCGTCGAACCAGATGAACGACAGCCCGTCCACAGTTTTCAGGATGTCCAGCGCCTCCAGCAGCCCGCTGCGCCGGTAATTGGGCAGGTCTATCTGGGTAATATCGCCGGTGATTACCGCCTTGGAGTTGAAGCCCAGGCGGGTTACGAACATCTTCATCTGCTCGGAGGTGGTGTTCTGGGCCTCATCGAGGATGACGAAAGAGTCGTTAAGCGTGCGCCCGCGCATGAAGGCGATGGGCGCGATCTCGATAACGTTTTTCTCCAGGTAGCGGTCCACCTTCTCCGGGTCGAGCATGTCGTAAAGCGCGTCATAGAGCGGGCGCAGGTAAGGGTCTACTTTTTCCTGCAAGGTGCCGGGCAGAAAACCCAGGCGCTCGCCGGCCTCGACCGCCGGACGCGCCAGAATGATGCGGTTCACTCGCTTGGCCAGCAGCGCGGAGATGGCCATGGCCACCGCCAGGTAGGTCTTGCCCGTGCCCGCCGGCCCGATGCCGAATACCATGTCGTACTTCTCAATGGCTTCCAGGTAGCGGCGCTGGTTGATGCTCTTGGGCTGCACGGTCCGCCGCCCGAAGGAGCGCTGCTTGCCCGATTCTGCCAGCCCACGCAGGGTAGCGTTAGGGTCGGAAATCACGATGCGCAGCATGCTGCCCAGGTCGCCGTTGTTGAAGACGAAGCCGGAGCGCTGCAGCTGGTCGTAGTCGGAAAACACCTGCTCGGCGCGGGCTACGTCCCGAGCCGCCCCCTCGATCTCCACCGAATTGGCCTTGAGGTCAATGGTGACGTTCAGGCCGTCTTCCAGCAGGTGCAGGTTTTCGTCCCGGGTCCCAAAGAGAGTGCCGATGTTGGAGCTGATTTCGATATTTTTCTTCATTTACTGTCGGGTCTTAGCCTCCCAACGCACTGCTGCCGCGGCTGTTTCCACCAGCATTCATCGCAGCCTGGAGAAAGGGAGAGCGCGATCAGGTGCGGCGCACACCACTCGTAAGCGATTGGCGCAAAGGAACTTCTGCATGGAAAGGAAACAGGACGGAATGCTCGCCACCCAGTGCAAGCAACTACCATTGCCTGTAGGGTACCCCCCCTGCCCGGCCGGAGTCAACGGGGCCGGCTCCCCTCTATTCTTGGATGACCGTGAAGGGGGAGGGGATACGTGACTTG
>DASVBI010000717.1:0-7052 GCA_036375915.1 Terriglobales bacterium
ACACCGGCTGCTGCGAGGGCGGAGGGCTGGTGGGAGTGGGCGGGGGAAACGCGCTCACTGGCATGGCAATGTCGCTTACGAAGGTGTCGTTGCTCGTCTTCACGACGTGGATCACCCCCGCATCGCAACTGGAAATATAGACCCGGTTGCTGTTAGAAGAAGAGACGGCAAATGCCGGAAAGCGCACCCCTCCTGTCTGTGTGAAAGGCACGCTGCCCGGATTGCAAACGGCCGGCACCGCGGGGAAGGAATGGGTGCTCAGCACCGTGTTGCTGGTGGCGTTGATAACCGTCACCCAAACCGTCACCTGGCCCGCAGCCGGAGTATTCGGCTGCAGGCTGGCCACGTAAGCCTTCAGTCCATTCGCCAGCACCGTCACCGAGGTAGGCAAGGGCAGAACCGCCGCTTTGGGATCAGGCTGCACCGTCAGGGTCGTCTGCAGCTTGGGCGGGTCCACCGAGGCGTCAAAAATCCACAGATTGCTGCTGCTGGCGCTGTCCACCACGTAAAGCCGGTTGAATTGCGCGTCCACAAACATATGCGTCGGCGAGCTTCCCGCGGTCAGCGTGGCCACCACCGCATCGCTGGTGGTATCAATCACCGAAACTGTGCCCGTCCCCTGATTGAGCACATAGAGTTCCAGCCCGTCCGGACTGAACAGCGCCCATAGCGGTGACGTACCCACTGTGATGGTGTGCAGCACCGTATCCGTCGCCGTATCAATCACCGAGACCGTACCGTCTCCCTGGTTCACAACATATAGCTTCTTTCCATCTTTGGTTTCGGCCAGCGCCACGGGGGTGGTCCCCACCGTCACCTGCGTCGTCAGCGCGCTTTGTACGCCGCTGATCACTCCCACCGTGTTGCTGCCCGCATTGGCTACATACATTTTTGAGGTTTCGGTGCTGGCTAGGAATACCGGGTGTGATCCGCTGGGCAGGGTCAGGGTTGTGGGCGGCAGGGTGGTGAGGCTGGGAAGGTAGGTCGTGACCGTATCGTCATCCCGATTGGCCACGTAGATGCGAGACTCGCCCGGCGGCAGAAACGCAGCATGCACCGGGCCCACTCCCGCCGGGGTGGAAAACACTGCCGAGTCGCCGGGAACATTTACCTGCAGCAGGCTGCCCGCGTTCGCGGGAGCGTTCTGGCTGGCCACAAATGCAAAGGAGGTAGTCTGCGGGTCGCCGGGAGGGCCGGTGATGGGCACGGCCACAGGACGGAAGATATCTCCGCAACCGACGGCAAACACCGCCAGGACCAGCACCACCATCAGGCTGGCGCCTCCACTCCAACCACTCCACCACACCCGGGGAATCTTCATTCAGTATTCAGCAGCTCTGATTGAGGTGACTGCTATTGTAGCGGGAAACCGGGGGAGGGCGCTAATGCCTGCCAGTCCGGCGCCGCCGGGCCGGGGCCGGGACAACTGGCCTACACCCGGTTAATAAGCGACGCCACGTAGGCCGCCCCGAATCCGTTGTCTATGTTCACCACCGATACGTTGGAAGCGCAGGAGTTCATCATGCCCAGCAACGCTGCCACACCCTTGAAGCTGGCTCCGTAGCCGATGCTGGTTGGAACCGCAATCACCGGTACGCCGATCATCCCGCCCACCACGCTGGGCAGCGCCCCTTCCATGCCGGCGCACACAATCACCACCCGCGCCCTCGCCAGCGCCCGGCGGTGTGCCAGCAGGCGGTGGATCCCGGCCACCCCCACATCGTAGAAGTGTTCTACTTTGTTGCCCATCAGTTCGGCCGTCACCACCGCTTCCTCAGCCACCGCTCCATCGCTGGTCCCGGCCGAGACAACCGCGATGGTGCCCTTGCCGTAGATCGTCGTGTCCCGCCGCAGGATGATGGCCCGGGCCAGTTCACGGTATTCGCTGCCGCGCACCTTTTTTTTCACTGCCGCAAACTGCTCCTTGCCGGCGCGCGTAGCCAGCACGTTTTTCGAGTGCCGCGCCAGCCGGGCAAAAATTTCCCCCACCTGGGCCGGCGTTTTGCCCTGGCCCAGAATCACTTCCGGCATTCCCACTCGCAGCGCCCGGTGGTGGTCAACTTTTGCGAAGTCCAGGTCTTCGAACGGCAGGTGTCGCAGCAGTTCCACGCCTTCGTCGGGCGAGAGCTGGCCGCGGCGTACTTGTTCGAATATTTTGCGCAGGCGGTCGGGAGTCATGAAGCAGCACTCAGCATTAAGCGCCAAGCGTGCCATCAGATTAGCAGGAAGTGTCCAGTCGCTAGTGTTCCTACTGGGTACTAGGCACTGACAACTACTTGATCTCCTTCATCGGCAGCAGCGAACCGTAGTCCTGTCCTGAGGGATTCACCGCTCGCGCCACCACCGCGTCAAACGCTCCCCGCACTTGCGGGTATTTGGCCACGAATGCCTTGATCAGGTTCATGTTCTGCTGAAAAGTCTGCGTGGTGTCGGAAATGTCCGGCACCTGGTATTTGATCACCAGGTCCAGGTCCTGCCCCACCGGCACGGGAAACACCTGCAACAGCTTGTAGTTCTGGCCGCCAATCGCATTGTCCACCGGTCCGTTCACCGGCAGATCCTTGGGAACCACCTGCTGCGTTTCGTCGTAGATTTTGTCCAGTTGCGGCGTGCCCATAAAGTCCACCGGCGAAAGCAACTGCCGCGCCTGAATATAGTAGTAGTACGCGTTCAGCGTCTGGCCCTGCGTCTTGTACTGCTGGGCCTGGTTCAGGAACCACTGCCCGTCGTGCCCGTTGAGCGTCTCCGGGCGCACATAATAGCCCGCTAGTTGCCAGGTTCCAGTGGCCAGCGTGGCTTCCGGATTTTCGCTCTGTGCGCTGCTTCCCCCCGCCGCCTTCTCCTGCAGGATCATGCTCACGCTGTACTTGGGCCCTTTCGCTGTGGTCACGTCCTGGATTACCACCGCATAGGTTCCGGGCGGCAGATTGGGAATGGAAAAACCCACCCGGTCGGGTGAGTTATAGATGCCGCAGAAAAATTCCGCCCGCTCCAGGGGAGCGCTGCCTGAGGCTTCCAGCACATAGGGCGGCCGTACCGTGCTTTGCGCGCCGGCAAATTCCGCCTTGTGATCATTCACCGCTGCCTCCACCCCCCCGAAACTGCCCGCCAGCGCCGGCGCCGCATTCTGCTGCAGGCTGGCGATGTCACCGGACACGGCCATCTGAAAGTAGCGCTTGGCTGTGTTTTCCAGCGTCGAAGCCGCGTTCGGGCCCATGTCGGAAGCGGCCAGACAGGCCTCTTGCGCCTGGGCTGACCGGCTAAGCCCGGGTACCAGCAAAAAAACACTCCAAAAAGCTGCCATCGGCAGCGCAAGCCAACACCATCTTCTCGTTCTCATCATAGCTAGGTCCGTTCGACGAGGCACTACTGCTACGATGCCAAATTCCGGTACTCAGATGCAAGCAAAGGTCTACGGTGCAGGCACTTAGATATAACTCTGGTCACGTTACCTCCATCCCACGGCCGGCGCGGTGCTACAATCGCGTTGACTCGTTACACCACGGTCCCCCTTATCCAGCGCGGCTGTTTTCCATGTTCCGCTCCCGGCAATTCGTGATTCTGTTGCTCGTTCTGGGACTCATGCCCGCCCTGCTTTGGAGCGCGCCCCAGGAAGTGCGGAAGCCCCATACGGTGCGCGTAAAACAGTCCGCCAAGCGCGCCGTCGCTCCCGTTGTCCCGCCCGCGCCCCCGGCGCCTCCTCCCACTCTGGAACAGTCGCCGGCGCAACCGCCGCAGGTCAGCTATCTCAACGGCCAGCTCACCATCATCTCCCGCAACTCCACTTTGAGCGACATTCTGCATGCCGTCGCCCGCCAGACCGGCGCCCTCATCGAACTGGCGCCGGGCGCCGGATTGGAGCGCGTGGCCGGCCGCATGGGTCCGGGGCCCGCGCGCAATGTTCTTGCCGAATTGCTCAATGGTTCCCGCTACGACTATGTGATGGTGGCCTCGGCGGCCAATCCAGGAGGGTTGCAGCACGTCATCCTGACTCCCAAGAGTGGCGGCGCCGAGAGCTCCCCTGCCCCTGTCGCCGCTTACCAGCAGCCGCCGCCCCAGTCCGAACCCCAGGTTATGCCCAGTGGTGGCGAAATGCCGCCCGATGCCAGCGCCGATGAGCAGGACGCTCCTCCGGATGAGCTTCCCAACCAGCAGCCCCCCGCTGGCCAGCAGCCAGAACCGCAGGCTTATACGCCCGGCGGCGCGCAGCCCGGCCAGCAGCCCTCCGGAGTCAAAACTCCGGAACAGTTGCTGCAGGAGCTGCAGCGCATGCAGCAACAACAACAGCAGCAGCAACAACAGCAGCAACAAAATCCGCAGCCATAGCCTTTTTGCGCGGGTCATCCTGCGCGCCAGCACAGAGCCTGCCTTTGCGGCGCGCGGCCCTTCCCAGCAGGGCGTCATGCTGAAGCCCTTCAGGGCCCAAGCACTTCGCGTGCGTTAACCCCCGCCCTTTGCTATCTATATCGCAACGTGATATTTGCTTGATTCAGGGTTGCCGAACTCCCTTTCCTCCCCTAAGATTTGAAGGTGATTTCCTGTAAATTCTGGGCCGAACCCCGAGTTGGGTTGTCGCTCTCCCTGCTGCTCATCTTCGCTCTGCTGCTCGGCGAAGCTTTGCCCTCTGCGGCGGTGGTCAGTTCACAAGCGCAGTGTCCGGGCGCGGTTACCATAACTTCTTTCAAGCTGGTGGTGGAGCCGGTGGGCGGTGGACCGGTGCTGCCCGTCAGCTCCGTCAACCTCATCCAGCCCGGCGTGAAACTGCGCTACGAACCCGTCCGCCTGCCGGCACAATGGAAAGACAGGGCCAAGGTGGCAGTGGTGCTGGCCCCGCCCGCGGCTGATAATTCTGAGCAGGTGGAAGTCCTGGCCCCGAAACCAGCTAACGCCGCTGCCCAATGGCCAGTACCCGTGCGAGCTTCCGTGGTCGGGCTGGTCTTCGGCGAGCGTGGCATTGATGCCAAGCGGGTTAACTCGCTGATCAAGGAGAACCCGGAAATCATCTCCCAGTTAGCCGACTACGCCCAGCGCACCACCACGGTTGAAGCCCTGGTGCAGACTCTCTCCGACTACGAGCAATCGCCACCCGGCAGCAGCGACTTGCAGTCAGTGCTGCGCGGATTCTCCTCTCAATACGGCGTGGCCGTGCCCCGCCTGGAATCAGGCGCCCCTCCCGACCAGGCTGCCGGCCAACTGCTGCAGGCGGCCGTGCCCGCCTTTAAAAGCGATTCCGGCGCTCCTCCCAGTCTGGCCCAGGGTTCTACTGGACTTGCAGCCTCGGTGGCTTCCATGTTTTTCGGATCCCCCGTCATCCTGGCGGCGGGTGGCGCCGCTTTATTCGAGAACCTGCACAGCAGCCTGTTCCCTGGCATGGAATTCCGGCCTGCCTTCGCCCAAACCCTTCCTGCAAACGCGGTGGCGCTGTGCGCCGCCAACCGCAAGCCCTCGCGCTTGCACATCGCTTATCTGTGGATGGTCCGCGTGCCCGATGCCGGGCCGCCCTCTGTCACCTTGGCCCAGCCCGCCGTTGTCCCCCTGGGCTGGACGCCCGCCGTCAAAGCTTCTACCCCAAGCGTTTCCCAGTTGCGCCTGGTGGCGCGGGCCCGCGACTGGCATTTGGTCGGCTCCGGGCATGTTGTGCCGGTCTCGGTGAAGGTCACACCCAATACTGCCGACGACTCCCTGCAGCTCGATCTGGCGCACGTGAAACTCTCACCCGGCAAATACCAGCTGGCGGCCAACTGGGATTGGACGCCCATGCCTGTCGCCGGCATCGTGGATGTTCGTCCCTTTGCCGATTTCAACGCCGTTAAGCTCACTCCCCAGTCCGAAGACCGCCTGGTCTCCGCCACCGGCACCGTGCCCCTGCAAATGACCGGCGCCGATTTTGAGTTCATCAAGGGCGTTACGCTGCAGAACGCCAACCAGGGCAAGGATTCCGCGAGGCCCGTGCATTTCTCGCTGCCGCCAGCCGATGAGAGCGGCCAGAAGCGCGTGCTCGATGTGGACGTCAATACCGCTTCCCTGCAGCCCGGCCCTTATCTGTTCACGCTCACTCAACTCAACGGCTACACCCAGCAGGTGCAGGTCACGGTCCATCCGGCCACCCCCAAACTCACCGACCTTCCTCTGCACGTGAACGCAGGCGAACCGCCTCAGACCGTGCTCCTCCGGGGCAATAACCTGGAGCGCATCCAGCGCATTGCCAGCGACAACGCTGAGTGGACCCTGTCTCCCGCCGGCGGCGACCAACATCTCGATCAACGCAGCGCTACGGTTAAGCTGGCCGCTAAAGCGCAGCCCGGCGACCACATCGCCGCCACAGTTTTTGTCAACGGCCTGCACACACCTCTGCAGCTGGCCGATGCCCTGCAGGTTCTGGGACCGCGTCCCAGAATTGCCCGTGTGAATCAGTCCTTTGCCAGCCCCGCGGGCGTGCAGTTGCAGCAGGGCGAAATTCCCTCCGGCGTCACCGTCAGCTTCGCCGTTCGTGCCGAAAACACCGATTCCCGTCCGGGTGTGCAACTGCAATGCAAGGACAACGGCAGCACCCGCAAGCAGCTCACCCTCTATCCCGGCGACCGCAAGGAGGGCGCTGAACTGGACGCCGCCGGCCAGGGCATGCTCTTTCTTTCGCTCGATCCCGGCGTGATCGGCCAGTCCGGCTGTGAACTGATTGCCACCCTTGTTGGCGAGCCCGCCGGCAACTCCGATCCCTATCCCCTGGGACGCGTCGTCCTTTTGCCCCGCATCCAGAAGTTCACCATCAGCGCGGAAAAACTGGGCGAGTCGCTTTATGCCGGCACCCTGACCGGCCAGGATCTGGAGCTGATTGATAGAACTGGATGGAATTCCAAGCACAGCTACGAGGCCCAGGGCATTCCCACTCCCGTGCCCGGCAGCGCCGGCGAGCAGACGCTCAAGATCGCCGTACCCTGGCCACCGCCTTCGCCGGGAGCGCCGCTTTACATCTGGTTGCGTGGCGAAAGAGAGAGCCGGGTCACCAATGCGCGGTACTAGGAGTCGGGGGTCGGGGGAAGGGGGTCGGGAGT
>DASVBI010000751.1:0-2401 GCA_036375915.1 Terriglobales bacterium
AGTTAGTAGCTGGTAGTTAGATACGTGGTCCGACTCAATGGAGAGAAAAAAGCATTCATGGCAAATACTAAAAGTCTGAGCAAGGAAGAACGCAAGAAGAGCAAGCGCGCCAGGCGCAAGGAACGGGAGCAGAAGAATCCCAAGAAGAAGCGGGATTACGCTCGCGGCTCCAAGAAGCGCAAGATGAAGAAGATGGTTCGCGGCCAGGCGAAGCGTTAGGCGGGTAGGCGGGGCTATGCCCCGCCCGGCCCGGGGCGCAGCCCCGGCCCACACATACCACCACGGCCCCACAGGAGCACAGTGGCAGAAATAACCACGAAGGAAGCTAAACAACCTCCGGCTGCCCCCCAGGGCAGCCAGTTGCTTGCCAAGAAATCCATTGACAAGCTGATCGCGGAAGCCGAAGAGCCGGAGCACCGGCTTAAGAAGACGCTGGGGCCCTGGAGCCTGACCGCTCTCGGCATTGGCGCCATCATCGGCTCTGGCATCTTCGTGCTCACGGGCACGGCGGCCGCGGGTGAGAACTTCACCGTCCCTTCCATCCTGCACGCCCAGGTGATGGACCTGCTGATCGGCCTGATCCGCCACGGCAACACGGCCAGCGTTCTCATGCACGGCCGCCCGGCGGCCGGGCCGGCCATCGCGCTTTCCTTTCTGCTGGTGGCCTTTGCCTGCAGCTTTGCCGGACTGTGCTACGCCGAGCTGGCCTCGATGATCCCCATCGCCGGCAGCGCCTACACCTATTCTTATGCCACGCTGGGCGAAATTTTCGCCTGGATCATCGGCTGGGACCTGATCCTGGAGTACGTGGTCAGCAATGTGGTGGTGGCCATCGGCTTTGGCGCTTACACCAAGGCGCAGCTGGCGTCGTTCGGGCTCAGCCTGCCCGACCGGTGGTCAACCCCGGTGTGGGACGCCGGCCACTGGACGGGGGCCTACTTCAACATTCCCGCCTTCCTCATCGTTTTCATTCTGACGGTGCTGCTGGTGCGCGGTGTGCGCGAGTCGGCAGAAGCCAATAACGTCATGGTGGCCATCAAGATCGGAGCCATCCTCACCTTCCTGGTCATCGGCGGCATGCTGGTCCATCCCGGCAACTGGAAGCCGTTCGCTCCCTCCGGCTTTGCCGGCGTGGTCAGCGGCGGCGCCATCGTGTTCTTCACCTATATAGGCTTCGATTCGGTCTCCACCGCGGCGGAGGAGGCGAAGAATCCACAGCGCGACTTGCCTATCGGCATCATTGGCTCGCTGATTGTCTGTACCATTCTTTACGTCGGCGTCTCCATTGTCCTGCTGGGGATGATGAAGTACCCCACCTTCACCTCCGGCGAAGCGGCCCAGGCGCCGGTGGCTTACGCGCTGCAGCACCTGGCCGCCAATAAGTGGTCGCAGGCGGTT
This sequence comes from Terriglobales bacterium, assembly GCA_036375915.1. Lineage (GTDB taxonomy): Bacteria > Acidobacteriota > Terriglobia > Terriglobales > Acidobacteriaceae > JAICWP01. The sequence goes on from DASVBI010000751.1 coordinate 1,399, forward strand.
ATCATCATCGGCGCGCTCATGGGCATGATTTCCTCGCTGCTCGTATTCCAGTACGGGCAAGCGCGCATCTGGTACGCCATGTCGCGCGACGGCCTTTTCCCCAAGCTGTTCTCCAGCGTGCACAAGAAATTCAAGACGCCGCACTTGTCCACCTGGATTGCCGGCTTTGCGGTGGGCATCCCGGCCGGCATTTTTGCGGTGAGCGAAGCAGCCGACCTTTCCAACATCGGCACTCTCTTCGCCTTCCTGCTGGTTTCGCTGGGCGTGATTGTGCTGCGCCGCACCCAACCCGACCGCCAGCGCGGCTTTAAGGTCCCCTTTGTGCCCTGGTTCCCGCTGATCTCGGTGGTCCTGTGCGTTGGCCTGATGAGCGGTCTGCTGGTCATCACCTGGCTGCGCTTCTTTGTGTGGCTGGCCATCGGGCTGACCATCTACTTCCTCTACAGCCGGCATCACAGCGAATTCGCCAAATCGAATCGGCCATGAGCTCCGGGCAGCAGATCACTTTCGACTACAAGCTGGCGCTTCCCAGCCCCTTCGTTCTTTCCCTGCCCAAGGCGGAGCTGCACCTGCACCTGGAGGGCTCGGTGGAACCGGCCACGCTGCTGGAATTGCGGCAGCGCCACGGCATGCCTGGCGCCGAACCGGGCGAGGTCGAACGCCTCTACGACTACCACGATTTCAACGGCTTTCTGATGGCCTTCAAGGCCGTAACCGAGCACCTGCAAAAGCCCGAAGACTGGGAACTGATCACCTACCGCCTGATGCAGCGGCTGCGCTCGGAAAATGTCGTGCACGCCGAGGCGTACGTTTCCGTGGGCGTGTGCCACTGGCAGGGCAAGGATTTTGACTCCATCTTTGAGGCGCTGGAGCGCGGCCGGATGCAGGGAGAGCGTGACTTCGGCGTCTCGCTATTGTGGATTTTCGACGCCACCCGCCACTTCGGCCCGGAGCGCGCGCAACACGTGGCGGAGACCGCGGTGCGCTATCGCGACCGCAACGT
>DASVBI010000500.1:0-2024 GCA_036375915.1 Terriglobales bacterium
GCTACACCGTGCCGGAGGAATATCGCGCCATCATTCTCGCCATCCGCGAGCGCGTGCGCGGCATTGAGAATGTGGTTATTTCCGTGCACTGCCACAATGACCTGGGCATGGCCGTGGCCAACACTCTCGCCGCCCTCGGGGCCGGCGCCCGCCAGGTGGAGTGCACCATCAACGGCATCGGGGAACGCGCCGGCAACGCCGCCTTGGAAGAAATCGTGATGGCCACCCGGGTTCGGCCCGACCGCCTGCAATACGAAACTGGCATCAACACCGCCGAACTGTACAACGCCAGCCAGTTGCTGGCCCGCACCATTTCCTTCGCGCCCCAGCCCAACAAGGCCATTGTGGGCGCCAATGCCTTCGCCCATGAAGCCGGCATTCACCAGCATGGCGTGCTCAGCAATCCTCTGTGCTACGAGATCATGACGCCCGAATCTGTGGGCGCGCCCGGCAACCGCATGGTGCTGGGCAAACCTTCCGGCCGCCACGCGTTGGGCCGGCGTTATGCCGAGTTGGGATTCGCTTTGTCCGCAACCGAATTGGACGCGGTTTACCAGGCCTTTACCGCACTGGCCGACCGCAAAAAGAATATTTATGACCAGGATTTGATCGCGCTGCTGCCCCGTTCCCGCCGCGAGCCCAAGCCCGCCGCCGGACCCGGCGCCCGCGCTGCCTTCGCCAACTGACCGCCGGAAGCGGTTCGCATCAGGGCGCAACCTGAGCCGCGCTGCACGGTATTTTTGCCTTTGTCATCCCGAGCGGGCGCGACCGATCCCGCTTTGGGGGGAGAGCCCGAGTCGAGGGACCTTGCGGTTCCGCCTCCGCACTCTGAAATCGCCGCGGACCGGCATAAAGATGTAGCTCCGGGTGTAAGCCCGGGCTGCAAAATCGCATTAAAGTTCAGCCCCATAGGGGTGGAAGATGGGCTCATGAAACTCAGAATCACAATTCTTCCCGGTGATGGCGTCGGCCCGGAGGTCACGGCCGAAGCCGTGCGCGTTTTGCAGACCGTGGCTGGCTTTGCCGGCCACGATTTTCAATTTCAGGAAAAACGCTTTGGCGGCGCGGCCTACCGCGCCAGCGGCAATCCCCTTCCTGCCGACACTCTGGATGCCTGTCTGCAGAGTCAGGCGGTGCTGCTGGGCGCTGTCGGCGGCCCCGATTTTGACGAACTGCCCCGCCATCTGCGCCCCGAATCCGGACTGCTGCAGTTGCGCATGGCCCTCGGCGGTTACGCCAATCTGCGTCCCGCCCTCTCCTACAAGGCAATTGCCGATTGTTCGCCGCTGCAGCCCTCGGTCGCCGACGGCGCCGATATCCTGGTTGTCCGCGAACTGCTGGGCGGCCTCTACTTCAGCGAAGACCGCGGTTTCAGCGAAGACGGTTCCAGCGCCTTCAACACCATGCGCTACTCGGTGGAGGAAATAGAGCGCATTGCTCATGTCGGCTTCCGCGAAGCTCGCCGCCGCCGCCGCAAGCTCACCTCCGTGGACAAGGCCAACGTGCTGGAAACTTCCCAGCTCTGGCGCAAGGTCGTGACCCGCGTGGCCTGCGAGTACCCCGAGGTCAAGCTGGAGCACATGTACGTGGATTCCTGCGCCATGCACCTGGTGAACGATCCCCGGCGCTTCGACGTGATCCTTACCGAGAACTTGTTCGGCGACATTCTCTCCGACGAGTCCGCCGTCATCACCGGTTCCCTGGGCATGTTGGCTTCCGCCACTATCGGCGGCACCGTAAACCTTTACGAGCCGGTGCACGGCTCCGCCCCCGACATTGCCGGGCGCGGCATTGCCAACCCCTTGGGCGCGATCGCTTCCGCCGCTCTGCTGCTGCGCTATTCCGCCGGATTGGAGCAGGAGGCGCGCGACGTTGAGTTCGCCATCCACTCCGTTCTGGAGGCGGGCTATCGCACTGCCGACCTGGCCCGCGGCCGCTCCCGCATTGACCTGGTCTCCACCGTGCAAATGGGCATGCAGGTGGAAAAGGTGGTCGCCGACATTCTCGACAGCCGCCACGCCTAC
>DASVBI010000647.1:0-4684 GCA_036375915.1 Terriglobales bacterium
CGCCGAACCTGGAAACCCGGCTGCGCAACGTGGACTTCCGGGCCGCGCCCACGCGTTGCGAGCAGTGCCACCAGGATATTCACGGCGAGCAGTTCGCCAAGGCAGGCCAGGCGACCGCCTGTGCCAGTTGCCACGACAGCCGGCGCTGGAAGCCTGCCCTGTTTGACCACGAAACCCGCACCACGTTCCCGCTGAAAGGCGCGCACCGCAATGTGCGCTGCGAGGCTTGCCACAAAAGCATCCGGCTGGTGGCCGGGAAACAAGTGCTGTTCTATAAGCCGACGCCGACGGCCTGCGTGGATTGCCACGGACCCACGGGCAAGCCGGCGGCAAATTCAGGAAAGATTGGAGCCATGCGACCCGCCTGGGTAGATCTGCGACCCAGGATGGCAATGTAGTTGCTTGATTGAAACGGGAGTCGGTAGTCAGAAGCCGGCAATCAGCGCACACGCTGAGAACCGACAACTGAGAACTGAGAACTGCTGATGCGACCGTTACGCGTAATCGTGATTGACGACGAGCCCAATACCTGCGCCTTCCTGCAGGCCGCCTTTACGGCGGAAGGGCACCAATGCCACACCTTTGTTCGCCCAGAAGACGCGGAGCGGCACTTGGCCAATGCGGAGGCCGATCTGGCCATGGTGGACGTCTATTTGGGCGCGGTGAACGGCATTGACCTGCTGAGCCGCCTGCGCGAGCTGAAACCTGAACTTTATCCCGTGATTATGACGGCGCACGTGAGCGTGGAGACCGCCGCACGCTCGGTGGCGGAGGGCGCAGTGGATTATGTCAGCAAGCCGCTCACCATCGAGCAGCTTCGCGCCATCTGCCAGCGCGCGCGGGGCTTTCGCGCTCAGAAGGCTGAGCCCCTGAAGGAAGCCGCGGCTCCGGTGCACGATTCGGCCATCATCGGCAGCAGCCCCAAGATGCTGGCCATCTACAACGCCATTGGGCGGGTGGCGGCCAGCAACGTGAACGTGCTCATCACCGGCGCCAGCGGCACCGGCAAGGAACTGGTGGCGCGCGCCATCCATCAGCACTCCAAGCGCGCGCAGCAGCCTTTCACGCCCGTGAACTGCGGTTCGTTTACAGAAACCATCCTGGAAAGCGAGTTGTTTGGCCACGAAAAGGGCGCTTTCACCGGGGCCAATGCCACGCACAAGGGCCTGGTGGAGGCGAGCGATGGCGGCACCCTTTTCCTGGATGAAGTGACGGAAACCACGCTCGGCTTTCAGGTGAAGCTTTTGCGCGTCATCCAGGAGCAGCAGGTGCGCCGCGTGGGTTCCAACAAATACGTTCCGGTGGACGTGCGCATCGTGGCCGCTTCCAATCGCGATGTGCCGGATCTGATCCGGCAGGGGCAATTCCGCGAGGACCTTTACTACCGGCTGGCGGTGGTGCAGATCGCGATTCCTTCGCTGGAGGAGCGGCGGGAAGATATACCGCTGCTGGTGCGGCACTTTTTGCAGCAATTCAACGCGAAGAATGAACGGGAGGTCAGCATTGAAGCGGAGGCAGTGCGCCGGTTGCAGGAGATGAACTGGCCGGGCAATGTGCGCGAACTGGAGAACACGGTGAACCGGCTGGCCATCTTCGCGCCCACGGGACAGATCAGCCGCGCCGATGTGGAAACGGAAGCCCGCCGCGCCCAGGAGAATCGGCATCCGGAGACGGCGACGGCGGCGCCCGACCGCCTGGTGGAGCTGGAGCGCGAGCACATTGTGCGCATTTTGAAGCTGACGCACGGCAACAAGTCGGAGGCGGCGCGGCGCCTGGGGATTGAGCGCAAGACGCTGTACAAAAAGGCGCTGCGCCTGGGCATTGACCTGCAATCGCTGGACAAAAAATGAAGCCGGAGGGGCCAGGGCGGCGTGGTTGGCGGCGGAACGCGGGGCTGTCGCTGGTGCTGTTTTTCCTGGTGCTGGCGCTTTCCGCCATTCCCGGAATCCGCGATTCCCAGGTGCGCCTTACCGACAGCTACTTTCGCCTGGCGCCAGGGCCGCAGCAACAGTCGCCTGTGGTCGTGGTTCTGATTGATGATCAGAGTTTGCAGAAATACGGGCGCTGGCCCTGGTCGCGGGCGTTGCTGGCGCGGCTAACCAGCAACCTGTCGCAAGCGGGAGCGCAGGTAATCGGACTCGACATTCTGCTTTCTGAGCCGCAATCGCAGGCGGCGGATGCGGCGCTGGCAGCGGCGCTAAAGACCAGCGGGCGAACGGTGATCGCGGACAAGATTGGGAGTTATCCGGACGGGCCGCATTGGGTGGAGCCATTGCCCGCCTTTGCCCAGGCGGCGGCGGTCGGGCATGGCCAGGCGGTTTTGGATGCCGATGGCGTCTGCCGCCGCTTTCCACCGCGCGAACTGGCGCTGGACGGCTCGCGCTGGGCCTTTGCGGTGGAAGTGGCGCGCCAGGTGGCTCCGCGGCGCACAGCCGGGTTTCTGGCCGCCTACGGCGTCCCCAGTACCGACCAGGGTTCGGTGCTGGTGGCCAAACCTATCCTGGCGCCCATTGCCTTCCGGCGCGACGGCTTTGAAACCATCTCCGCGGCCACCATACTGCAGGGCGGGGAAGTGGCGGCGGTGCGGGGACGGCCGGTGCTAGTGGGCTTCGGCACGGCGGAATTGGGCGACCGCATCTCCACCCCGCTCACCGGAGTTTCTCCCTCGCCGGGTGTGATGGTGCACGCCCAGATTCTCGATAGCATTCTTAGCGGGCGCATGCTGCGCCCGCTTCCCCTGTGGCTCACGCTGCTGGTTCTCCTGCTCACTTGCTGGGTGGTGGTGTGGCTTTTCCGGCGCTGGCGGGGATGGGCATCAGCAGCGTGGCTCTTATTGCTGGCTGCGGGAGCTTACGGTGCGGGGCTGCTGGCGTTTGCCTGGGGATTACGTATCCTGCCTGCCGGCCAATTGCTGTTGGCCGTACTGCTGGGGCCGGCAGCCGTGTACAGCGTGGATTTTGTGCTGGTGGAGCGCAGCCTTACGCAGCAACTGGGGGACCTGCGCCGCTGGCTGGCGGCGCGCGCCAAGAGCGCGCCCTCGCGCGATACCGATGATCTTTCCTGGAAGCTCGAGCTGCTGCGCCGCCTGCAGGCGGAACTGGGCTCGCTCTACGAGCTTCACCAGACCCTGCTGGAGACCACGCAAGACCTGGTTGCCATTTTCGACCAGCAAGGCCGGCTGCTGCTGCACAACCGGGCGTTTGCCGCGGGCCTGGGTGGAGCCGTCCCGCCGGAATTGAAACTGGAGGAGGTGCGCGCCCGTCTGGCGCCCAAAGACGACGCGCCTTTGTCACCGAAAGGCCCGGGTGTGGAGGGCGAAGCCTACCTGGGCGGCGAACTCTACCTGGTGCGCATTGTGCCCTTGCCGGCGACCACCCTTTCGCCTGGCGGAGGCACGGTGGTGGAGCTGGCCAGCCTGCGCACGCGGGTGGAACGCGACCGGGCGCGCGCTGAGGCGCTGGGATTCATCACCCACGAGCTGCGTACGCCGCTGGTTTCCATCCAGGGTTTTGCCGACCTCATGATGCAGTATCCCGGCGCGCCTTCCTGCGCGCAGGCGCCGGAAACCATCTTCCGGGAGTCGAAGCGGCTGCTGGCGCTGATCAACAGCTACCTGGACGTGTTGCGGCTGGACGCGGGCGCTCGCCCCATCCGTTCCGAAACGGTGAAGCTGGAGGAGGCGGTGCGGCAGGCGTTCGACATCCTGCAGCCACAGGCCACGGCTGCCGGCGCGCGCCTGATATTTGAAAGCGGCGAATCCTACGAGATCAAAGGAGATGCCACCCTGATCGGCGGGGCCGTGCTAAATCTGGTGAGCAACGCGATCAAATACGGGAAGCCCGGGACCGAGGTGATGGTGCAATGCCAGCGGCAGGGTGATGAAATGGTTTTGACGGTGCACAACCAGGGCGAGCCCGTACCGCCCGAGGAACTGCCGCGGCTGTTCGATACCTACTATCGCAGTTCAGCGGCGCCGGCCGGCACGCCGGGGTGGGGATTGGGCTTGGCATTTGTGAAGCGCATTGCCGAGAAGCACGGCGGTTCCGTGCGAGTCGAGAGCCGGACCGGCGGAACCGCCTTCGAAGTCCGCTTGCCCGCGCGCACGGAACTGGCGGTGGCGAAAGGCACGGTATGAAAAGAATCGCTATTCAGCTCGGGTTGGCCATCGCGCTTCTACTCCCCTTAACCGCGGTGCAAGAACCGGAGCAGCAGCCCATCAGCCTGCCGGCTGGATCTGCGCTCCTCCTGGAGGTAAAGGGTAAAGTCTCCGTGACTCCTCCCCAAGCGGCGGCGGCTGTAGCGCAGCGTGGCATGGTTTTGCCGGCAGAGACAAGCATAGAGACAGCGAAGGGCAGCGTTATCCTGCTGCTCGCCGACGGTTCCCAGGTACTGGTGAAGTCAAAAACCCATGTAGTGCTCAAGTCACCGGGCGGCGGCGATGGCCACTTTCTGCAAATGTTCCTGGGGGAGATACTGGCCAACATCAAGAAGCGCCTGGGCGAAACTCCCCCCTTCCGCATGGGCACGCCCAGCGCGGTTATCACCGTGCGTGGGACGCGTTTTTCAGTGCGGGTTGATAAGAAGGGCAGGACTACGGTGCAGGTGTTCGAAGGCACCGTGGAAGTGGAAGGCCTGGGTGAAAAACCGCGAGCAGTATTAATCGAGCCTGGGTATCAGACCGAGG
>DASVBI010000313.1:0-23868 GCA_036375915.1 Terriglobales bacterium
GCATGGATTCGCCGGCGGTGGACGCCGCCTTCCTCGATGACCTTGCGGCACGTTTGTGGAAAGCGCGTGGCCGCAGCCTGGTGGTGTGCGGCACCAACGATTTCCAGCAGCAGATCCTGGCCAACTATCTGAATCACCTGCTGGGGAATTACGGATCCACCGTTGATCTGGAGCGGCCCTCCTGGCAGGCGCAGGGCAATGATGCCGGCCTGGAGAAGCTGCTGCGCGAATTGCAAGAGGACCGAGTGCGAGCCCTATTCGTGTACGGAGTGAATCCGATATTCGATCTTCCTGGAGGCGATCCGCTTGCACGATGGATGAAACAAGTTCCCTTGCGGGTGAGTTTTGCCCAGCGGGCGGACGAAACGGCAGAAATTGCCACCCATCTCTGCCCTGACCATCACTTTCTAGAATCCTGGGCGGATGCCGAGCCGGTGAGCGGGGTCGTCAATATCTCCCAGCCCACAATCCATCCCATCTTCAACACCCGCTCGGCGCTGGAAAGCCTGGACAGATGGACAAAGACGGGCAACGAAGAGGCCAGCGCGAACAAAAGTGCCTACCATCTCCTGCGCGATTATTGGCAAGCCGAAATCTTTCCGCGCCAGAACCAGGAAAGGGCCTTCGACGCTTTCTGGGACCGCACAGTTCACGACGGCTTTACCGAAGTGAACGTCAGCCCCCAGCCCATGCCTGCTTTCAATGCCAAGGCGGTCCGCCCGATCCTAAAAGCGGAGCGCCCAGACGGAAATACCCTGGCCCTGGTGCTCTATCCCAAAATTGCCATGCTAGATGGGCGGCATGCTTATAACCCCTGGCAGCAGGAATTGCCCGATCCGATCAGCAAAGTCGCCTGGGACAACTACGCCTGCATTTCGCCGCTCACCGCAGAGAAATTGGGGATTAAAGAAGGTGATGTGGTCCGGCTGGCAACCACGAGTCCCGCGGGCCAGCCAGCCCTTGAACTGCCTGCCTACATTCAGCCAGGGCAACACGACCAGGCGATTGCTGTGGCGCTGGGCTACGGCAGCCGCCTGAGCGCGCGCTTTGCCAACATCGGCCCGCGCTGGATTGGTGCCGTCTCCAGCGTCGGCGAGAACGGCCTGGTAGGGCAGAATGCCGCTCCTCTCCTGCAATGGCGAGAGGGCGCACTGCGCTATGCTGGCGCGCCGGTGCTGGTCACGAAGACGGGCAGGCGGCGTGACCTGGCGTGCACGCAGGTGCAGAACACCTTGACCATCCCCAACAAGCTAGCAGCTGGCAGCGAGCCTCGGCCCATTGTGCAGGAAACCACCTATGCGGATTTTCTCCGTGATCCGCATGCCGGGGTGGAAGACCACGCCGAAAAAGAAGACCTCTGGCCCAGCGATCATCCCTATACCGGCCCGCGCTGGGGGCTTGTGGTGGACCTGGGCGCCTGCACCGGCTGTTCGGCTTGCGTGATCGCCTGCCAGGCGGAAAACAACATCGCGGTGGTGGGCTACGACGAAATCCGCCGCAACCGGCAGCTGCACTGGATGCGCATTGACCGCTACTACTCGGAAAGCGGTGCTGGGGAGATCGAGGTGGCCCATCAGCCGCTCATGTGCCAGCAGTGCGAAAACGCGCCGTGCGAGACGGTCTGCCCGGTACTGGCCACCGTACACAGCGAAGACGGCCTCAACGAGCAGGTTTACAACCGCTGCATAGGGACGCGCTACTGCGCCAACAACTGCCCGTATAAAGGGAGGCGCTTCAACTGGTTTAACTACGCGCGCGGCGACCAAATGCAGAACCTGGCGCTCAACCCCGACGTTACCGTGCGCAGCCGCGGAGTCATGGAGAAGTGCACTTTCTGCGTGCAGCGCCTTCACGAGGCCAAAACCGAGGCCCGCGACCGTGGGGAAAAGATCACAGACGGCGCGGCGCAGACCGCCTTCCAGCAGTCCTGCCCGGCGCGGGCCATCTACTTCGGCGATCTGAACGACCCCAAGAGCCAGGTGAGCCGGATGATGGGCAATCCGCGCCGCTATCGGGTGTTGGAGGAACTCAATGTCCGGCCGGCGGTCGGCTACCTGAGCCTGATTCGCAACCGCCCGGACAAAGGAGAGAGCAATGGCTGAGGCTGCGCTGGCGCTGCGCCCGCCGCTGATCGAAGGCGAAAAGACGCCCGCCCAGGTGACCCAGGACGTCTGCGCCCCCATGGAAGCCCGACCCTCCGCGCTGTGGTGGGCGGCCCTGCTGGTTTCTGCTTCGCTCCTGCTGCTGGGAGTGGTCTCCATCACGTACGAAATTGCCACCGGCATCGGGACCTGGGGCGAGAACCGCACCATCGGCTGGGCCTTCGACATTACGAATTTTGTGTTCTGGATTGGAATCGGTCACGCCGGCACTCTGATTTCCGCCATCCTCTTTCTGTTTCGTCAGCGCTGGCGCACTTCGGTGAACCGGGCTGCCGAAGCGATGACTATTTTCGCGGTTATGTGTGCCGGTATTTTTCCGGTTATCCACACGGGCCGGCCCTGGTTTGCCTACTGGATGTTCCCTTATCCCAACAGCCGCGGTTCACTGTGGGTTAACTTTCGTTCGCCGCTCATTTGGGACTTCTTCGCCATCGCGACGTACTTCACGGTCTCGGCGATGTTCTGGTACATCGGCCTGCTGCCCGACCTGGCCACCATTCGCGACCGCACGAAGTCGGCCTGGAGGCGCCGTGTCGCCAGCTTCTTCAGCCTGGGCTGGAACGGCTCGTATCGCGCCTGGCAGCGCTATGAAGTTGTGTACCTCATGCTGGCCGGGCTGGGCACGCCGCTGGTCATCTCCGTGCACACCATCGTGAGCTGGGACTTTGCCACCGCGGTGCTGCCCGGCTGGCATGCCACGATCTTCCCGCCTTACTTCGTGGCCGGCGCCATCTTCTCAGGCATGGCGATGGTGCTCACCCTGATGATCATTGCGCGCCGGCTGATGCACCTGGAGGAGTACATCACCCTGCGGCACATAGACCGCATGTGCAAGCTGGTGATCGCCACCAGCGGCATTGTGGGGCTTTCCTACGCTACCGAATTCTTCACCGCGCTTTACTCCGGCAACCGCTACGAGCAATTCGTGTTCTTCAACCGTGCCCTGGGGCCGATGTATTGGGCTTACTGGACCATGGTGAGCTGCAACGTGTTGATCCCGCTGCTGCTGTGGGTCAAGCGCGTGCGCACGAGCGTGGCGGCGGTGTTTGTGATTTCCATCCTGATCAACGTGGGCATGTGGTTCGAGCGATTCGTGATCATCGTGACTTCGCTGTCGCGCGATTTCATTCCCGCGAACTGGTTCCACTACGCGCCCACCGGGGTGGAGGTCGCGACCCTGTTGGGAAGCTTCGGGCTGTTTTTTACCCTGTTTCTGCTGTTCTGCCGGTTTGTGCCGGTGATTGCTGTGGCTGAGGTCAAGGGTGTTCTCAAGCACGGGCGATCCCGGCCGGAGTTCAACCATGAGTAGGCGACTTTTTGTGGGAGTGTTCGAGAGCGAAGACGACACCCTGGCGGCGGTGAGCGCCTCCCGCCGGAGCGGCTTCAAGGTGGTGGACGTCTACGCTCCGTACGCGGTGCACGGGTTGGAGGAGGCTATGGGGCTGGCGCCCTCGCGCCTGCCCTGGATCGTATTCCTGCTAGGGCTAGCGGGAGCCGCCTTCAAGGTGTGGTTTGAATTCTGGACTACCGCGGTGGACTGGCCGCTCAATGTGGGCGGAAAACCATTTAACTCATTGCCTGCTTTTGTTCCGGTCACCTTCGAGGTCATGGTACTGTGCGCCGCCGTCGGCGCGGTGATCTCGCTGTTTTTCGTTTGCCGCCTGTTTCCCTCCAAGAAGGCGGTGGCGCCGGTGGCGGGAGTCACCGACAACCGCTTTGCCGTGGTACTCGAGGAAAGCGACTCAACTTTCGTTACCAGCGAAGTGCAGCGCATGTTCGAGCGCTTCCATGCGGTTCATGTGGAGGAGCAGATTGAGGAGGCGCGATGACAGGGCGCCTGGTGCTGAACGCATTTCTGCTGCTGAGCCTGGTTATGGTTGTGGCCGCGAACTGGCTGGTGACTCCCAACCCGGTGAGGCCCAACCTGGAATTTCTTCCGCAAATGGCGCATTCCCCCCGCTATAACGCCTTCGTGCCCAATCCCGATTTTGCCGATGGCAGCACCCTGCAGGCGCCCGAACCGGGCACGGTTGCCCGCGGCTATATGCCGCTTCACTACGCCGCCACAGCTCAGGATGCGGCGCGAGCGGGCGAGGAAATGCACAGCCCGGTCACTCCCAACAACGCTTGGGCGCGGCAGCGCGGCGCCCTGATGTTTGCCAGCTTCTGCCAGGAATGTCATGGGGCTGGCGGCGCCGGCAATGGGACCGTCGTGCAGCGCGGCTTTCCTCCCCCGCCTTCACTGTTAGCCGATCACGCTCGCGGCCTCAAGGATGGACAAATGTTCCATATCCTCACCTATGGCCAGAACAATATGCCTTCATACGCCAGCCAGCTCTCGCGCCAGGATCGCTGGAATGTGATCGCTTACCTGCGCACGCTGCAGGCCACCGCGTCGCCGGTGGCGGCGCCAGGAGACAGGGCGGGCGCCAAGCCGGCAGGAGGCCGGCCATGAACGCGCAAGATTTCAGCTTCGAGCCCGATCGCAAGCTGCTTCGCCGCCTGAAGGGGCTGGCCGCGGTTGGCGCGGTTGTGCTGGTGATCGGAATGTTGGTCGCGCCGCAGCGCGCCTGGCTCAACTTCCTGCTGGCCAGTTACTACCTGCTGGGCGTGGGGCTCGCGGGCTTGGTATGGATGGCCTTGCAGTACGTCAGTGGAGCCAATTGGAGCACCGCGCTTCGCCGTGTGCCGGAAGCCATTACCGGGGTGTTGCCCTATGGGGTCGCGGCGATGCTGCTGCTGCTTGTTCTCCATCCCCGCTTGTACCCGTGGGTAGGCGCCCGCGATCTTTCCGGATTCCAGCACTGGTGGCTTGCTCTTCCTTTCTTCCGGGTGCGTGCGGTCCTTTACATCGCCGGCTGGCTGGCGTTCGCAGCCGCCATGGTGTACGCCTCCCGACGCCAGGATGAGGATGGCGACATTGGCTACACGCGGCGCAATATTCGCCTGAGCGCGGCGTTTCTGGTGTTCTTTGCGCTCAGCTTCTGGCTGGCCAGTTCCGACTGGGTCATGTCGCTGGAGCCCAAGTGGTACAGCACCATCTTCGGCTTCTACAACTTTGCCGGCCTGTTTCTCAGCGGCCTTGCGGTAATCACCCTGGCGCTGATCTGGTTGCGGCGGCACAGCCCGCTGAAGTACATCGTCACCAGTCACCATCTGCACGACATGGGCAAGTTGCTGTTCGCGTTCAGCACCTTCTGGGCCTATCTGTGGTTCAGCCAGTACATGCTGATCTGGTACGCCAACCTGCCGGACGAGACGGTGTACTACCTGCAGCGGCTGCACGGATATTGGCAGCCGTTGTTTGTGCTGAATCTGGCGCTCAACTGGATAGTGCCGTTCTTCGCTCTGCTGCCACGAAGCAACAAGCAGAACACGGGCGTGCTGGTGAAAGTGTGCCTGGTGCTGCTGGCGGGACGCTGGCTCGACCTCTACCTGATGATCATGCCGGCCTTTTCGCCGGCGCCGCGGATCGGCTTATGGGAATTGAGCGGGGTTGCCGCTCTAGTGGGCGTTTTTGTGCTCGGCTTCTTTGCTGCGCTGCGCCGGGCTGCGCTCATACCTTTGCGCGATCCATCTTTATCAGAAAGCCTGCACCACCACGCATAGTCAACCCGTGGGAGGTTGAATGAGCAACACCACCGCAGTCACGCCCTCGGCCGGTCAAGAACCCAAGGGAAACACTCTGCAACTGATCCTTGCAACGGCAGCCTTCGCCTTTTGTTTTGCGGTGTTCGGTTCCGTCTCGGCCATGATGCCGATCATGCGCAAACACCTGGGTCTAACACCGGTCCAGGTCAGCGTTGCCCTGGCGGTGCCAATTCTGTTGGGCAGTATCGGCCGTATTCCGCTCGGTATATTGACCGACCGGTTCGGCGGACGCATCGTATTTTCACTCGTCATGGCGTTCGCGACCGTGCCCGCCTTTTTCATGGGTGACGCCACTTCTTTCCAACAGGTCGTGATCCTGGGCTTTCTGATTGGCATCAGCTTGGCCAGTTTCTCGGTCGGGGTGGGGTTCGTCAGCGGCTGGTATCCGGCAGAGCGACAAGGATTGGCGCTCGGAGTTTATGGAGTGGGCAATGTCGGGCAGTCACTGGCGGCGTATGGGTCGCCGGTGCTGGCAGGTACACTCGGCTACATCTCGGGCTACCGGACGTTTTCAGTCCTGATTTTTGCCTGGCTGCTGGTTTTTGCCATGTTCGCGCGTAACGCGCCACGCAAGGGGCCGGCCAAGACTTTTCGAGAACTCGTCCGGCCGCTGCACGATGTTCACAGTTGGAAACTCAGCGCGTATTACTTCCTGACCTTCGGCGGGTTCGTAGCCATGGCGGTATACCTCCCAATTTTCTTGACCGAAATCTTCGGTCTCACAGCGCGCGATGCCGGCGCGAGGACAGCAGGTTTCGTGTTGTTGGCCACCGCCATGCGTCCAGTAGGAGGATGGCTGGCCGACCGCCTCAGCGGGCATGCCATTCTCACCCTCGTGTTTCCCTTTGTCGCCGTCATGGCCACTCTGATGACCAGGCCCTTCATGGTGCCATTTACTATCGGCGCATTGGGCATGGCTGCGGCCATCGGTCTGGGCAATGGCGCTGTCTTCAAGCTCGTACCAGCGTATTTCCCTCATTCGGTGGGAGCGGTCACGGGATTGGTGGGCGCCGCCGGCGGTTTGGGCGGATTTTTCCCACCTCTGGTGCTGGGCGCGATTCGGCAAGCAACCGGCGCCTTTACGTGGGGATTCATCCTGCTCGGGATGACTGGGATTGTCTGTCTTGTCGTCATTCGCCCCAAAATCCTGGCGCTTTGCCTTGTACCGCCGGTCCCGGGAACACAAGTGACGCCCTGTCCTCGTGCGCGGTTGTGTAGCTATGCGGGAGTCTGCATGGCGAGTTCTGTGGGACAGGTGCAGCCTAAATAAGACTGTCGGCACGCCGCGTTTGCCGTTATGGAAGCATTAAACGAAAAACCTTGGATTGAATGCAGGAGCATCTTCTTTGAAGCATCTTATTGTTGTCGCAATCATTGTGCTGGAACTCTTTCCCGTGTACACACGGGCGCAGGTGGCTGCCTCTCAAGCTTCAGACGACGATTTCCTGAGCGAATGGCTCCAACGTTCCTCTCGCGCGGAAAGCGGGCAACCGCACTGGATGGCGCCATTGTTCACGGTAACTCCGCGCCTGGTGCAGCAGTTCCGCTACGACCTGGCCTGGCAGAACAAAGGGGACGTAAGCAACGCCAACTACGGCAACGGCAAAGGCCTGGAAATTGTTCCTACCGAGCACACTGAAGTGCTGATCAGCGCTCCTCCCTACCTGACCCACAGCAGCCCGCAAGTGCGCGACGGCTTTGGCGACATAGGTTTCGTTTTCAAATACCGTGTGGCGGCCGGCGATGAGCAGCAGGGAAACTACATAGTGACGACATTTCTCTCCACTACCGTGCCCACAGGGTCCTACTCGAATGGCGCCACACACGCAACCTTCGCTCCTACCCTCGGCTTGGGAAAGGGCTGGGAAAACTTCGACGTCCAGGGCACGGCGGGCGTGATTCTGCCGACGGGAGATCTCGATACCCTGGGCACACCCGTGGGCCTGAACGTCACGGCACAATACAGGATCTTGGGCAAGCTTTGGCCGGAAGTGGAAGTGAATTCAACCTTCTGGGCCAATGGCAGGAATGCCGGCAAGAAACAGGTGTTCCTGTCGCCCGGTTTAGTCGTAGGACGCCTGCACTTGTGGCAGAGGGTGAGTTTTGCGATTGGAAGTGGCGTACAGATTGCGGCTACTTCCTTTCACACCTATAACCACAACTGGGTCGTTTCGGTACGATTTCCGTTCTAATCCGCATTGAGCAGGCGGGAGCGGCTGCCTTCCACTATCGCGTTCAGCCAATCCCTCCTGGTGTCAGGGGACTCCTGCAAGGAAAGGAGCGGTGCTCCCTACACCACCTGGGCAGCGTCTGGACAACGCCACAGTGCGCCCGTCAGCTCAGCTCCCGGCTACGATTCCCATCTGGTATTCGCCGTAAGAAACCATTGCCTGCTGAGGTTTGGCTTCCACCCAGCGAATAATTCCCGCCGCAGTGCTAGAATCGCTCGCCGAGAGCGCCGCAATGCCATTCATAGATACCAGCGCCCTTGAGGTCATTGAGCGTCTACCGGGCTGGCAGGGACGCTATTTTCACTCGCCCAGCATGACCTTCGCCCACTACGATTTCAAGTGCGGTTCGTCCATCCACGAGCATTTCCATTCTCAGGAAGAGGTCTACGAGGTCATCGAAGGCGAACTCGGACTGACCATCAGCGGCGTAAAGCAGGTTGCTCGGCCGGGTCTGGTGGGGATTGTGCCGAGCAACGTCCGCCACTCAGTCAAGGCGCTGACCGATGGTCGCGCCATCATTGTTGAGTATCCGTTGAGGCTAGAGGTTGGTGCGAAGCACTCGCAGCCGCGAACTCCGCTGCCCTGGGATTGATCTGGGTGACAAATGCGAAAAGAATTCAGAACGAAACTAAACGGTGATGAGTCGCGCAGTGATTCGACTGCCTCCTTCACGCTGCCCTTCGATACGCGAGATGTCTGGGGCAAAGCCAAAGTGCCCGTCAAGGTGACGATCAATGGCTACACTTGGCGCAGCACCGTCGGGAACAGGGGCGGGATTCAGTACATCGTCGTCAACGCCGAAGCACGCCAAAAGGCTAGCGTCAAGGCGGGAGATTTCGTGACCATTGCCCTTGAACCAGACACGGAAAAGCGCGAGATCGAGATTCCGCTGGCACTCCAGAGGGCACTGGGCAAGAAACTCATCCAGAAACTCGATGCCCTGTCATTCACTCATAAGAAGGAATTCATCGTCTGGTACTCCGGAGCCAAGCAGGAAGACACGCGCGCCCGCCGAGTGGAAAAGATGAAACAGATGCTTGCGGCGGGGAAGGTCATTAGTTGACGACCGCCAGCTTTGACCTTCCAGACTCCCCACCCTTTCGGCAACTATGCCAAGCCGGGAAACCAGCGCCAGCGGACTTTTCTCATATAGGCGGCGTAGGCAGGGTCGGTGGACAGAAAGGATTCTTCCATGAGCGTTTTGATGACGTACATGGCGCAACCAATGGCAATGACCACTGCATTGGTGAATGACCAGCAGGACAAGCCCCAACCGATTGCCGCCAGAAAGTAGGAAGAATAAATGGGATGGCGCACGTAGCGGTACATTCCGCCGGTCACGATTTCACGCTGAGCCGGGACCAGGCCTATGTTCCGCCCCAGGCTAAGCCGGGCAACAATGGCAATCAAAATGCCGAGTATAGCCAGGCCGTTGATGAAGGGGGCGGGAGCAATGCGCAACCCGCCGCGCAGCAAGCCGGCGGTCAGCAGGTTGTAGTAGCTGTTGATGGAGGCCACCAGCCAAAACCAGGGGTTGGCAGAAACGCGCACTGGATTTCGGCGTATGAGCATGGTGACGACAAACAAGGCCGCCTGGGCGAAGAACAAGGCCCGGGGAAGGTCCATCAGGCCCTCCTGGTAGCAACCATAGGCGACCCAGAAAGCGGGGAATGACACCGCAATCGCAATGGCTTTGTCCACCCAAGGCCGGGAGGCGAATTCCAGCACGCGCGACGGAATAGCCGGAATAGAAAATTGTTCAAAAGGATGTAGCGCGTCTTTATAGCCAGGGACCGGGGCCGTGGCGATGGCGAGGGTGGACATTTCATGCCTGGTTGCGATGGTCGTGCTGCTCATTTGTCCTGATTTTCAGGCAAAGGGACATGTTTGGGAATGGCACTATCGGGGGATATATCGCATCCCGTATACATCACGGGACATGGCGTCAGGAGAATGACGGGGATACGCACCCTCGCGGGGCAAGGTGGACAGCTTCTTCCTGCTGTGGCCAGGCAGTGCAGTGTCCGGGTGCTATCGAGGGCCGGTAAAAATGGTTGTTTAAGCCGCCGAATCCGTTCGAATGGAAGCAAGCTGGCAGCAGGCAGACGACAGGCTGCACCCCATTTTCCCGGCCAGCTTTGTGGCGGGGAGCTATGGCATAATGCAGCCTGAATATTCTTTCGGGGGCAGCAGATGCCGAATCACGCTGTCGCGCTCAGGGTGACTCCCTGCCTCAACATTGAATGCAAGTTCTGGCTGGATGACGAGGGCTGGAACGGCAGCGCCGAAGAATTGGCTATCTGCGTCCGGGCGGAGAGCTTCGCGCAGGCGAAGGCCGACATGGAACTGGCGCTGGGCAAGCACCTCGAGTTGCTGCTGCGCGAGCGGCGCGCGGGGAGCCAGGTGAGAGTGGCCTGAGGCGGAATCGAGCACCCAGGGGCTGCCGTCCCGGCCAGCCTGCGGGGGAAACCCACCATATCGAGTCAGGGTTTTGTGTCTGGCGGCCTCGTTTGACCTTACTTGGCGTCTCCGGCCGCGGCCACATAAACTCCCAGGCCAATCATGGCCAGGCCCGAAACTAAGCGCTGCCGCCGGACCAGGCGTGTGCTGTGTCTCAGTTTCCCGCCCAAGGCTCCCGCCAGAAAGGCCACCCCAATATCCGCCGAGGTGTTCAGGGTCACGGAAATCAGGCCCAAAGTGACGAACTGCGCGAAAACGTGGCCACGTTCAGGGTGGATGAACTGGGGAATGAAGGAGAGGAAAAAGAGCGCGGTTTTAGGGTTCAGAACTTCGGTGGCGATTCCCTGGCGGAAGGTTCCGGATGGGTTGAGTGGGGAGGCTTGCTCAAGGTTGAGGTTAAGGTCGCGCGAGCGGATCATGCGAATGCCGAGGTAAACCAGATAGGCGGCGCCGGCATACTTGACCACGGCGAAAGCCAGGGCGGAGGCAGCCAGAATCGCGGAAACGCCCAGGGCGGCGGCGAAAACGTGGAACATGCCGCCCAGCAGGGTTCCACCGGCGGAGAGGATTCCATCGCGCCGGCCGCCGGCCAGGGTGCGGGTGAGCACATAGAAAATGCCCGGGCCGGGAGTGATGGCCAGCACCAGCGCCGCGGCAAGAAACAGTCCGAAACTGTGCATCGGCGACGTGAAATGCCTCGGAGGCGCAGTATAGCATCGGACCCTGCGAGTGGTCCGGGCTAAGCGCATTGAACCCGCCATTGCAGAAGGTGGAACGAGCGGGAAAGCCCGCCCAGCCTGCATATTACCGGAGCATGGTGATGTGCGTCACTTTCCGGGCACAGGCACTTGGCTTACTCTGATGGCGCCTATCGGGTGCTGAAGGTTTAGCGCCCGCTCCCCCCGTAAATGCATCCTCCCGGCTTCCCAGACCGGGCAGGAGGCTTCGATGAAAACAGCGGGTTCTGTGAAGCAAGGCGGCGCGGCCATCGTGGAGGCCGCGCTAGTGCTGCCGGTGTTTTTCCTGTTGCTGCTGGCCATTTTTGAATTTGGCATTGTGATGAGCGCCCATCAAACCATGGTGGGCGCTGCCCGGGAAGGAGCGCGGATCGCGGTGATTCCCGACCCCGGCAATGGATACACGCTGCCGGCCGCGGGAAATGTAGCGCAGGCAGTTTGCCGGAAGCTGCAGACGGGTGTGTTCGGGGCAATTGCCAGGTGCAGCCATTATCCCGGCGCCACGCCTAACTCCGGCGCCACCTGCCCGCCTTTCGGGGGCGCGAGCCCGCCCGCGCTGCCAGTGGAAGACGTGTACTACAACGTCTGCACTGTTCCGGTTCCGGAAGGAGGCACCGAAACCTATGTGCAGGTCGCTGTGAGCCGGCGGGTACAGCTGTTTTGGGGCCTCCGCTTCCGGCTTTCGACCCGCGCTTTCATGCGCTCGGAGGCCAACTGATGAAAACGCGAAGCCACTGGGAGCGGGGAACGCAGATCGCGGAGTTTGCCGTCGTCCTGCCGGTCATAATCCTGCTGGCGCTGCTGGTTGCCGAGGGCGCGCACCTGTTCCGCGTTTACCAGGTGGTGGCCAATGCTGCGCGCGAAGGAGCTCGGCTTTCCATGTTGCCGCAGGACCATTACCTGGCCGTGAACCAGAGCAGCAATGCCCATTTGACCAATCCGCAGACGTGCACCTTCAGCGGCGGAAGCGTAGCCAGCGCGCACCCGGTGTGCGCCGGGGTGGCGCAATACGCTCAGAACAACAGCATCGGAGGAACAGGGCCCATCCAGTGCAGCACTTTAACGGTGACAGTGGACCAGACTTATGCGCCGGCCAGCGACAGCGGCAATCCGCACTACTCGCGGGTGAACGTAAGTTGTGCTTACCGGCTGCGCTATCTTCCCCGCTTGCCGTTTTATTCCATCGCCGGACCGGTCAACATCCGGCGCAGCGCCACATTTGCCAACTTGTATTAGGGGGGAACATGAAGAACAGGGAACGGGGCACGGTGGTGGTAATGGCGGCGGTTTTGTTCCCGGTCCTGATATTTATGGTGGGCCTGGCGGTGGATTTTGGGCTGATGTACGGAATACGCAATGCGGCGCAAAACGCCGCCGACGCGGCTGCCCTGGTGGGGGCCTACACCTACGCGGGAATGAACCCGGTGACCAGCGATGTTGTGGCGGCGGCCAATCGCGCTTCGCTGGCCAACCCGATCCTGGGCAGCACGGTGGTGACGCCCACTTCCGTAGAGGCGTATCGCTGCACCGACAGCCTGGGCATCCAGAATTATTGCGTGCACGCCACGGTCAATGTGACCAGCCCGGTGTTCTTCACCAGGGTTTTCGGGAAGGTTCCTGTTCCCATCCAGGTACAGGCCACTGCCCAGGCCAACACGGGGTTTGGCTTTTCCAATACCTGCGTCAAGCCCATTTTTGTTCCCGATCCCGCCACCTTGAGCCCGCGGGTAGAAGAAGGCGGGACGCTGAGCATCCGTCCCACCAAACCCACCGGGTCCCTGGTACCGAGCAACTATTATTCCCTGGATTTCACCAGCATTATTAATCCCGCCAACCCAAAGCCGGATCCGGTAGTCTATTCAGACGGCACCTCCGACGCCGCCAGCGGCATGCCCACCTACACCGATTCCTGGACGAAGTGCGTGGTCACCGCCATCAGGTGCGGCCAGTACATCAATGTGCAGACCGGGGAAACTGGAACGCCAACCAATAACGCGGTGCAGCGGCTCATTGACAGCGGGGTTGAAGAAGTGGTGGCGCCCATCTGGGATCCGGCCACGGCCGGCCCGGTGCTCAGTGGCAACGGCTTCCAGGCCCAGGTGAAGGGTTTTATCCTGCTGAGCGACTTGAGGGTGAACGCCACAGAGGTGACCGCCACTTACGTGGACAGCCTGGATTGCGGAGCGGGGAGCGGCGTGGGGGGAGGCACCGGTTCCTACAGCACGCCTGTGCGCCTCATCCAATAACGGATTTTGCCCCTCTTGCCGGGCTAGCGAGTCAGGGTTCGCAGGCCCCAAGCGGCGGCAACAGCGAAAAGGGCCAAAAAGCTCAAACCGACAACCCGGCCACCAGCGGTGCTTGTGCTCCAGCCCTGGAGCACGGCGACCAGTCATACCGCGAACAGAACGACGGCCACTCCGCCCATCAGTTTGATCCACACGCGAAGATCTCCTCCCTTACACAAACAGGTTGGCACCCGCTTCCAGCCAGGGGAAAGTTCAGAGCTCACACAATACCGTGATGTGAACCAACGGGAGTAGACGCCGCCCCAAGGGAGTAGACGCGGCCCTGGGGGTAAAAACTCATTTCCACCGCCGAGACGCGGAGAGAGCGCCGAGCTCCGGATAAACCAATTGTTGCCGCTGCTGGCGGCCTCGCAGTGACCATTCTGGAGTTTCAAATGGGCTAAGTGCCCGCGCCGGGGTGACCAGTCTGGTGACATGAGGGCCGCGAGATGACGTTCGTAATCTCGACGGATTACCAGCCGGCTGCGAATACTGGCTTCGCGTCCCAAATTTGGACATTGTCCCAGAATTGGACGACCCAGGCGAATCCGCGGTTTCGCCGTTCCAGGTAAGGAAAGAAAGATGAAGGCACTCATGCGGAGCCTTGCCTTTGTTTGTGCGCTGGCGCTGTTGCTGCCGTCATTCAGCGCGGCCGCTGGACCGGGCAACTCGAATATCGCCACGGTAGCGCTCAACGCCACACTGAATGAGTCGCTTACGGTCACGGTGAGTTCGGGCACCAGCATCAATTTCACGCTGGCGCCAAACACGGCGGCCAACAACGGCAGCAGCAGTTCCACCATTACCACGGCCTGGTCGTTGAAACCGGGAAGAAACAACATCGCCATCTGGGCTTACTTCATCAGAGCCACCGCCGCGCTGAATCCGGTGACGGCGGGCAACAGCTTCACCATTCCTTCGTCGGCGGTGAAAATCCAGGTCAACGGGGCGGGGCTTTTCAACCCCTGCAGCAATGTGAGCCCGTTCAACGGCGCGGCTTCCGGCCTGCAGATCGGGACCACCAGCATCACCGGCAACAGCAACGTCATCGGCACGCGCACGGACACGCTGAATTACCAGATAGACACCACGGTGGTGCCGCAGTTGCCGGCGGACACCTACACCGGGGTGCTCAACATTCAGGCGCAGGCGACGCCATAAATCCCAGGGCAAAGGCAGGAAAATGGTTTTCCAGGCAACGGCAGAGAAGCGGTGGAGAAGGGCAGGAGGCGGTTTGCTGGCAGCGCTCAGCCTGGCAATCTGGTTGAGCGCGGCATTGCCGGCCCAGACGGTACGGCCGCTGATTGACGAGAACGTGGTCAAGGCTCCGGGAAAGAAGGCGAGCGGAAAGATCGAGTATTACAACGACTCGCTGCAGCCCTTGAACGTGACTTTGGAAGCGAGGAGCTTCACGGTTTCCGATAGCGGCAATATTTCCTACCGTCCGCTGGACAGTGACATTCACCTGAAACTTTCCGAGATGTCGTTCCGCATTCCGCCGCGGCAGAGCCATTACGTCTTCTACCAGGCCTGGTCAGAGAAGCTGCCGGGGTGGTGCGTGCTGTACGCGGCCTTCTCCGGTTTCCGCCAGCGCACGCCGGAAGGCTTCATGATCCAGGTGCAGCTGCCGCACACCATCTACCTGCTGCCCAAACGGCGGCTGCAGAAGGCGGAGCTCAGAATCGTGCGGGCGCAATACCTGCCGCAGACGAAGAAGCTGGTAATTCGGGTGGCCAATTCGGGAGATGCCTTCGGGCGGGTGCTGGAAACGGATGTGCAAGGGCGAAAGGCCAGGGCCAGCGAAAGCGGGTTTCCGCTGTTTCCCAACAGCGAACGACAGGTGGAAATTCCCTGGCAGGCGGCGAGCGTGCCCAGCAAGGTAGTGCTGCATTTCGACCGTTTCACGATGGAAACGGAGGTCCAGAGCGCCGCCCCGTGATGCTGGCACAAGGAAATGTGCAAACTCCCCACTTCGCTCACCGTGGCGGCCATTGCGTGGCTGCTGTGGCTGGGCTGCGCTTCGCAGTGCCGCGCGCAACTGGTGACGGTGGGCGGGGGCTCCTCTGATCTGTATGACGCCAACGGCGCTTCCCTGCAGGTGCAGAACGGCAATTACCAGGGATACCTGGGGGCAGGCGACCTGGGCGGAAACTTTCTGCTGGGCACCCGCGCCTCCGCCAAACTGCACACCGGAACTTTGAGCTTGGGCGACGAACCCGTCACCTTCGACCTGCCCACCGACATTTTCAACAGCGACCAGTTTCTGCTGGCGCGCGGAGCCTCATTCAGCACGCGCCGACAGGGCTACGACGTGATGCTCTTCGGCGGGGCCACCGCGCTGGGCGGGGGCACGCCCTTCTTTCAGGCGGCCACAGCGGACACGCCCGCGGGCATGCTGTTCGTAGACAAAGCGGTTTCCGACCGTCTGCGCTTTTACTCGCGCGAAGTGTTTTCCGAGCAGCAGACTTCCATCAACGGTTTCAGTTTTCAGGTGAGTCCGGGAGTGGCGCTGGGCGCCGCCGGCGGTATCGGCTCCAACCAGGGTTATGGCGCCGCCAGCCTGGAGGTGAAGCAGAACCGGCTGGAGCTGAGGGCGGCCTACATAGACGCGGGAGACCGCTTCCGGCGGGTTACCGTGCAGCAACCCCTCAGCTCCGAGTACACGGGAGCGAATATCCTGGCCACCATCAAGCCGCGGCGCGGGGTGGTGCTGGTGGCCGGGCACCAGAACCTGCTGCAGCCGCAATACAACCTTAGCCTGCCCTTCGTGCGCGCCACGGTGGAGCAGTTGCAGGGCGGATTTGAATTCCGGCAGTTACGCTGGGGCGGCGGACTGTTCCAGTCCTTTCTGCAAGGGAAACAAACGACCGGGCAGGCGCTGTGGGCCGACCGGCCGATTACGCGCTGGCTGGACACCGGCATCAACTACTTCCGCAGCCGCTCCCAGCAGGACAAGCAGGTTTCCAGCATGATTTCCGGCACCTTGCGGCAGGCGATTTCACCGCGGCTCAGCCTGCTGCAGGTAATCAGTTCGTCGCAGGGGCAGACCACGGTCTCCTTCGGGGGAAATTATTTTTCCAACCGCTTTACCGTGGGAGTGGACTACCAGACAGTGTACGTGCCTTTTCTGATTCGGCCTTTCAAGCAGGGAATCGCGGTAACGCTGCAGTTGCGGCCATTTGGGGGAATCGAACTCGATGGCCAGAGCTTTCTCGGACCGGACGGGAAGACCCGGTACTCGGTTTCCGGCAGCAGCATGCTATATGGCGCGGCGCGGTTTTTCGGAGTAAACGGCTCCAGCGGCTATCGCCTGCCCAGGTATGTTGTTCGCGGCCGGGTGGTGGATGAGCGTGGCAATGCGGTCGCGGGCGCCGCGGTGCGCGTGGATGGCGAGGTGCTTTTGACCAATGCCGCCGGCGAGTTCCTGGCGCGCAAAAAGCGGGGAGGAAGCTATCCCATTCAGGTCTCCTTCAGTGATTTCGTGAATCCCCTGCCTTACGAGGTGGTGTCGTGTCCGGCGAGCGTGACGGCAATGCGCGAAGAAGTGGCGACCGAGGTATTGATCACGTTGCGGCAGGGCACAACCGCGAGAGCGAAGTAAAGGCCTAATAACCGAGGTCGCGCATGCTCAGGGTGAGGCTGAAGTTGCCGGCCTGGCCGGACGGAAGATCCTCAAAAACAATTTCCAGCACAGACTGCAAAGGCTGATTAAGGCTGAAGAATTCATGGCCGCGATTTCTGGCCAGACCCATGGCTAAAGATGCCTGGCCGCGCAGAGGCATGCGCCTCGCCATCAGTTCCGGAGCGGCGAGACAAACAGTGACGTGGGAAGGGCTCTCGCCCCGTGCCTGCACCACGAAACTGCGCGTGTTCGCGGCCAGTGACAACGGGATGCGCACCACCGCCCTGCCGCCATGGCCGCGCAGTTGACCGCGAATGAGCAGACGACCACGTCCTTGGGTTAAGGCCTGCACGCCTCCGGACGCGCCGCTCACGCTGGCCTGGGCCGCCTGCAGAGAGAAGGTTGGCGGCATAGTGGCGAGCATCATGACCTGCCCGGGCGGGGAGTTTTTAGCAGCAAACGCCGCAACCGAGCACAGGGTAGTGAGGGCAAGGCTGATTCCCAGAGACCGCCGACGAAGGAATTGGACGGGCCATGCCACGCCGGCCACCATGCAGGAGGGTGGCCAAGGCGGCGGTTCCTTGGCAATCCCCACAAGTTACGCGATTCCCACAACTTAGAAGGATTCTTCAGGGTTGCTCACCTGCCCCTGCCGAGGCCGAGTGTTCGCCAATTGCACATAAATTCCAAGTTCGGGAATCGCTCGGCAGGTTGGGCTTGTAACCGTTTTTTAACCTGATGTTTACAACCCCGTAATCTGCCTCTTCTAGATTGCAAACGTAGACCCGCAAACGTATGCGCATCAAAGGCTTCGGGACGGGGCCGGGCGGATGCCGGAGAGAAATTTCGAGGAGAGCGGAAGAATGAAATTGCAATCGCGGTGGTTGTGGATAGTGCTGGCGGGGTTTGCCGTTTTAGCTGCCGGTTGCCAGTCGAAATCCGGGCAGGGCGGCGCCAATGAAACGGTCAGCCTGGTGGGAGCGGGCAGCACCTTTATTAACCCCATCATGACCCGGTGGACAGCCAATTTTCAGCACTCCCATCCCAACGTGCAAATCAACTACCAGTCCATCGGCAGCGGCGCCGGCATTCAACAGGTGAAGGCGGGCACGGTGGATTTCGGAGCCAGCGACGTGGCCTTGAATGACGAAAAGCTGAAGGATATGCCACTGGTGCTCCAAGTTCCGGAAAGCGCCGGGCCAGTGTGCATCACCTACAACCTGCCGGAACTGAAGGAACCGCTGAAGCTGACGGCGGCAACGCTCTCCGGCATTTATTTAGGGACAATCAAAAATTGGCACGATACCGCCATCGTCAAGGCAAACCCGGGAGCTAAGCTGCCCGCCACGGCGATTGCGGTGGTGCACCGTTCCGACGGCAGCGGCACCACCGGCATCTTCACCACCTACCTGGCAGCGGTAAACCCGGATTGGGCCAAGAAGGTGGGCGCCGGCATTTCCGTAAACTGGCCAGTCGGCCTGGGTGGAAAGGGAAGTGAAGGCGTAACCGGAGTGGTGAAGCAGACGCCGGGAGCGATAGGTTATGTCGAATTGTCATATGCCACCCAGAATCATCTGCCGGTGGCGGAGGTAGAAAATAAAGCGGGGAAGTTCGTGACCCCCAGCGCGGCCGGCACCACCGCGGCCATTGATGCCTTCAAGACCGAGTTGGCGCAGGACGTGCGCACGCCCATTGTGGATCCGCCGGCGACCGCGCCTGAGGCCTACCCCATCAGCGGATTCACCTTTCTCATCATTCCCAAAGACGGCAGCGACCGGGCCAAGCGGCAGGGGTTGAAAGACTTCGTGCAGTACATCCTGAGCAATGGCCAGCAACTGTCGCAGGGATTGGACTACGCTCCTCTGCCGGCTTCGATCTCATCGCTGGACCAGAACCTGCTCACGCAGATGACCGCCGCCGGCGCGGCGCTGAAGTAGGGCACCGGCTTTTCATGCACAAGCTGTAACCAAAAATTCATGAGCTCGTAATACCGCTGTAACTCTGTGAAATTAGAACTACAACTGAGGAGAGGACTATAACCGGTTTGACTCTAGCGCAATTTGCCGCAAGAAATCATCAGCGACAGGAGCGAAACAATACCATATGAAGCCCGTTCTGAGGTGGTGCGCAGTAGTACCGCTGTTGTCCGCGCTCATGTTGGCGCAGAGCGGCAGTTCGAATAGCCCGGCGCCGGGGAGCAACCCAACGCCGGCGGCGATGACGGAGAAAGATGTAACAGAATTGCGGGCCGCGCTGGCGGCGCAGCAACAGCAGATTGCGGCGCAACAGCAGCAGATCAAGCAGCAGCAGGAAATGCTGGAGCGGCTGAGCCAGGCGCTGGAGAAAAATCAGAATGGCGGCCCGGCCGCTCCGCAGCAGGCCGGCAGCGTAGCGCCACGGCAGGCGCCCAACCTGGGGCAGGTGGCCAGCACCACGCCGATGATCCCGGCGGGCGCAGCAGCCTCGACATCCGCGACCCCGAAAATTGCCGAAGTCTCAGAGGGGCAGGCGCCGGGGAACGGACAGAAGCAGCAGGCCAGCGACTCCCTGGTGCTGGCCAGCGGCAAAATAAAGATCGGCGCCCTCGCTTATGCGGATTACGCCTATTACTACAAGACCGGCTTCGGGCCGCAGTTCCTGACCCAGTCCAACTTTGCCGGCGCGGGCAATGACAACTACAGCGCCTTCGAAGTCAACCGCACCTATCTCAACTTTGTTTATAGCCCGAATGACTTCATCAGCTTCCGCATAACTCCCAACATTTATCGCCAGTTCGCAACCGCCAGCAACGACAAGGTCGGGAAGGTGGGCGCGGTTCCCGCATCGGCAGATGGCAACCTTACCTTCCGTCTCAAGTATGGTTATGCCGAACTAAACGCGTTCCGCAATAGCGAGGCTTTCAAAGAGGACAACATCCGCTTCGGGCAGCAGATGAACCCGCTGGTGGACTGGGAAGAAGGCCTCTACGGTTTTCGCTATGTCAACTTGACGCCCTGGAACTACCTCAGTTTGAGTTCCACTTACACCGGCGCCTCCATCAACGGACCGATTAAGTTTAACGGCAAGCAGTACATTGATTACCAGATCGGCATCTTCAACGACGCCAACTTCCACCAGTTCAACCAGTCGGAAACCAAAACGGGGATGGCCCGGGTTTCTTTCTATCCTTTCGGCGCAACCTCCAGGTATGAAGGGCTGGGGATAACCGGCTTTGTGGACTACGGATATGGCAACGTCACTCCAGACAGCTCCAACCACGTGGTGGAGCGCATGGCTGGGCTGGTTCATTACACCAGTCCCCACAATGGCTACCAACTGGCCGCGGAGTACGACTTTGGGCGAAATGCGTTCAGCCTGGGCAATCTGTTTTCCGGGGCCGGCCCGCAGGATGCATTTGGCTTGGGGACCACGCAGTACGCCGGGTTAACCGATCTGGCCGGTGCCATCCTGTCAGGCACACATACCCGGCAGAAAGGGTTTGACGTTTTCGGTCACGCCGACATCCCGGGAACGAAGTTCACCCTGTTCGGGATGTGGGAATACTTCCAACCCAACACCAATATCCCCAGCGATCCTATTGACTTTGACCGCCTGATAGCCGGCATCAACTACACATACAGCAAGCACCTGCGCTTTGCGGTGGATAGCCAGAATGTGTTCTACCGCCATAGCCAATTCACCTATCCGGCCAGTGACCTGGCGCAGTTCAGTTCGAAACTGGCTAAGGCTAACCCCAATGGCATTGCCAACGCGGTTCCGCCAGACGTACAGGCCATTTTTCTCAACATGGAGTTTTCGTTTTAACGCAGGGCCTGGACAGGCGCCTGGCCAACCAGCCGGCGCCTGTTTTTTTATCTAGCCAGGAGTCGGTAGTCCGGAGTCGGGAGTCACAAGTCAGCGCGCAGGCACTTGGAGTCACTAGCTGGTAGTTGGTGGCTACAATCAGCTACGAACCACCAGCTCCTAACTACCAGCCACTCCATAGCAACAAGTGAGGCCCGACTCCTGATCCCTGACTCCCGATTTTCCCTGTAACACTCCTGTAACAAAACTTTGTTAGGTTGAAGCCAGGAATCCATGGGCATTCCACGGTTAACGCTACGCCCGCTGCGACCCCGCGAAGCGAGTCCGGTGGAAACTCGGCCACGCCGGACGCCCGATGCGTCCGAGCCAGCCGGCGTGCGCGTGCGGGTCGGCAGCAGGCTTGCTGATGAATTCTTCCGCTATGCCATGATTGCTTGCGGGCTGAGCGTGGCGGTGGTTCTGGGGCTCATTCTCTATGAACTGGTAGCCGGCTCCAGCCTCTCGCTGCACCAGTTTGGCTGGAAATTTTTCACGAGCCAGATTTGGGATCCAGCCAATAATGTGTTTGGAGCTCTGCCTTTTATTTACGGCACAATTGTCTCTTCCCTCGTCGCCCTGGTCATAGCGGTGCCCTTGGGGCTAGGCGTGGCCGTGTTCATTACGGAAATGTGTCCGAAAGAGCTGCGCGGCATCCTCTCGTTCTCCACCGAACTGCTGGCAGCGATTCCCAGCGTGATCTATGGCCTGTGGGCCATTTTCGTGCTGGTGCCCATCCTGCGCCTGTACATCGAGCCCGGATTGATACGTTCCCTGGGCTGGACGGGGCTGTTCGAAGGGCCGCCGTACGGGATCGGCATGCTGGCCGCGGGAATGGTGCTGGCGGTGATGGTGGTTCCCATCATTTCCTCGCTGACGCGGGAGGTATTGAGCGCGGTGCCGAGGAACCAGCGGGAAGCGGCCCTGGCCCTGGGTGCTACCCGCTGGGAAATGATCCGGGTAGGCGTGTTGCGCAATGCCCGGGCGGGCATTCTAGGCGCTGTGATTTTGGGATTGGGACGAGCGCTGGGCGAAACGATGGCGGTCACCATGGTGATCGGCAATCGTCCGGAAATTGCCAAGTCGCTGCTGGCCCCCGGCTACACCATGGCCAGCGTACTTGCCAATGAGTTCACCGAGGCCACCGGCCGGCTTTATCTGAGCGCGCTGGTGGAAATCGGATTGGCGCTGTTCCTGGTGACCATTGTGGTGAATGCGCTTGCCCGCCTGCTGGTGTGGAGCGTAACCCGCGGCGTTCCGGCGAGGGTCCATGCGCAATAACACGCCATTAAGAAAGATGGGCGGGATCTCCTGGAGCCGCCGTCTGAAAGACTATCTCGCCACGGCCGTGGCGGTAGCCGCTCTGCTGTTGGTGCTGCTGCCGCTGGCGGCGATTTTTGTTTACCTGGTGGAGCGCGGCCTGGGCTCCATCAGTTGGGCGTTTCTGACGCAGACGCCGAAACCGGTGGGCGTGCCGGGCGGGGGGATGGCCAACGCCATTCTGGGCACGGGCGTGATCCTGGGGATTGCCAGCGCCATCGGGGTGCCGCTTGGAATCGGCGCCGGCGTGTTTCTTTCCGAGTATGGACGCAACCGTTTCGGCGACGCCATCCGCTTCACCGCCGATGTGCTCAACGGAGTTCCCTCGATTGTGATCGGCATCGTGGCCTACTCCCTGGTGGTGCTGCAGCAGAAGCACTTTTCCGCGCTGGCCGGAGGCGTGGCCCTGGGCATCATGATGATTCCCACCATCACGCGGGCGACCGAGGAAATGCTGCTGCTGGTGCCGCGCTCGGTGCGGGAGGCGGCGCTGGGGCTGGGGGTTTCGCGCTGGCGCACCACGGTTTCCATTACGCTGCGCACGGCCGCCGCCGGCATCATTACCGGGATCATGCTGGCTTTCGCGCGCGTGGCCGGAGAGACCGCGCCCCTGTTGTTCACCGCCTTCGGCAGCCAGTTCTGGAGCGCCAACCTGAACCAGCCCATCGCCGCCCTGCCGCTGCAGATTTTTGTCTACGCCATTTCGCCCTACGACGAGTGGCACCGCCAGGCATGGGCGGGGGCGCTGGTGCTGATTGCGCTCATCGTGGGGACCATCGCGGTGGTGCGCCTGATCGCCAGCCGGGGCATGATGAAGGGGACGGCATAGCATGGGAGTGGGCATCGAGGTAGAAGGCCTGAATGCCTGGTTCGCGGCCACGCAGGCGCTGCATGACATCGCCATGCGCATCGCGCCCAACCACGCCACCGCCATCATCGGTCCTTCCGGCTGCGGGAAATCCACCTTTGTGCGCTGCCTGAACCGCATGCACGAGACCCTGCCGGAAACTCGCGTGACCGGGAAGGTGCGCATCGGCGAGATGGAGGTATATGGCAGCGGAACGCCGGCGGTGCAGGTGCGCCGGCAAGTTGGGATGGTGTTCCAGAAACCAAACCCGTTTCCCGCCATGTCCATTTATGACAACGTAGCCGCCGGGCTGAAGCTGAACGGATTCCGCGACAAGGGCAAGCTGGACGAAATTGTGGAGCGCTCCCTGCGCATGGCTGCGCTGTGGGACGAGGTGAAAGACGCGCTGAAGAAGAAGTCGGGAGCCAGCCTTTCCGGCGGGCAGCAGCAGCGGCTGTGCATCGCCCGCGCCCTGGCGGTGGAGCCCAACGTGCTGCTGATGGACGAGCCGGCTTCCGCCCTGGATCCCATTTCCACGGGGAAAATCGAGGACCTCATCTTCCAGTTGAAAGAGAATTACACCATCGTGATCGTGACCCACAACATGCAGCAGGCGGCGCGCATCGCCGACCAGACCGCCTTCTTCTACCTGGGCGAGTTGATCGAAGTCGGCCCGTCGGAGATGATCTTCACCGCGCCGACCAAGAAGCAGA